>CAYZPZ010000072.1:0-8864 GCA_964480205.1 uncultured Conexibacteraceae bacterium | reverse complement strand
AGAATGAGGATGCGATGAGCGACAGACTGAAGCTGACCCCCGGCGAGTCCGTGATCGTGCGTCGCAGCGAGCCCGCGGTGCTGGAGGTGGAGGGGATCTGGTCTCCGCACGGATCGCCTCCCCCCAAGCACTTCCACCCCCACCAGGAGGAGCTGTTCAGGGTGATCTCGGGGGTGCTCACCGCCCGCGTCGACGGGATCGAGCGCGAGCTACGACAGGACGACACCCTGGAGATCCCGCCCGGCGCGGTGCACCAGATGTGGAACGCCGGCGAGGTCGAGGCGCGCGCCAGCTGGAAGACCAGGCCGGCGGGCCGCACCGAGCAGTGGTTCCGCGCGATCGACTCGCTCTACCGGGAGGCCAATGGCGAGAGGGGGAGACCCGGGGCGCTCGCCTTCGCGGCGGCGCTCAGCGAGTTCGACGACGTCTTCCGCTTGGCGGTGGGGCCGCAGCCGCTGCTGCGCCCGCTGCTCGGAGCGGCTGGCGCCCTGGGCCGGCGCCGCGGCCATCGACCGACCGGCTGAGCGGGGACGCAGCGCCGCACTGCTAACTTTTCGTTAGTGGCGGCCCTGAAGCTGATCAGCGGCGATGGCGCCTCCCCGGGCGCCGCCGAGGCGACCGGCCTGCCCGACGCCGACGCCTTCGACGCCTATTCGCGCACCGTCTCGGGAGTCGCCGAGAGGCTGCGGCCCTCGGTCGCCCATCTCGCGGTCGCGCATCGCACCCGACGCGGGCGCCGGGAGGGAGGCGGCAGCGCCGTGGCGATCACCCCGGATGGGTACATGCTGACCTCGGCCCACGTGGTCGCCTCCGCCTCCGATGGCATCCGCGCCTCCTTCGCCGACGGCCGCGAGCTACGGACCGAGGTCATCGGTCAGGATCCGCTTTCCGATCTGGCAGTGGTCCGAGTCGAGGCCGCCGACATCGCCCCGGCGCCGCTGGGAGACGCCGATCAGCTCCGGGTCGGTCAGCTCGTGGTGGCGATCGGGAGCCCGATGGGCCTGGCCGGAACTATCACCGCCGGCGTCGTCTCCGCCCTGGGCCGCTCGCTTCCCACCAGGGTCGGCTCGGCCGGACGCCTGGTCGAGAACGTGATCCAGACCGACGCCGCGCTCAACCCCGGCAACTCGGGTGGCGCCCTCGCCGACGGGTTGGGCAGGGTGGTCGGGGTGAACACGGCGGTGGCGGGGATCGGGCTCGGTCTGGCCGTGCCGATCAACCAGGCCACCCGCAAGATCATCTCCTCGCTGATCGGCGACGGGCGCGTGCGCCGCGCCTACATCGGCATCGTCGGCGGCTCGCGCCCGCTGCCGCCGCGCGTGTCCTCGCGGCTGGGGCGCGAGAAGGGGATCGAGATCGTCGAGGTGGTCGAGGGCAGCCCGGCGGCGCGGGCCGGCCTGCGGCCGGAGGACCTGATCGTCGCGGTCGACGGCGAGCCGATGTCGGACGTCGGCGATCTCCAGCGGCTGATGGTCGCCGAGCGGATCGGCCGCGGCCTGGAGGTCGAGCTGGTGCGCGACGGCGCCTTCCTGAAGCTCGACCTCACCCCCCGCGAGCTGCAGGTCGGCTAGCCCTCGACCTCGATCCGGGCGACTACCCGCTCGCTGTCGAGAAAGCGGATCCCGTAGCTCGCCGGCTCGGTCGGCAGCAGGTTGAAGCGAGCCGGTGCACCCGGCGCCACCGCATCGACCAGTCCGAGGGCGGGAATCTCCAGCAGCCCGGCGCGATCCGCGCGCACACGGATGGTCAGCTGCTCGCCGACCTCGGCCCGGATCACTCGCACCTTTCCGGGCTGGATCCGGACGCCGACGCCGCGCTCGCCACCGGGGCTGGTGCGCTCCGTGGGCGCGGTGCTCGGCCTCGTCGCGGTCTCCTCCTCGGTGCCGTTCTCCCGTTCGCCGGCCCGGTCCGGCAGCAGCGCCGCCGCCAGGGTGGAGATCCCGAGCAGGAGCAGCAGCACGATCAGCAGGCGGCGGGCGGCCATCAGCGCGAGGCGGCGCCGGGGCGCGGGGGGAGAGGAGCGAGCATCTCGACCCTCACAACGATATGGCGGCGACGGTCCTCGCAGGGGCACTGCTTTGCCTGCTTGTGACGGTCACCTTCACCGACCTTCGGCGCCGCGTGATCCCCGACCCGGCCCTGGCGCTCGCCGCCGCGGCCGGGCTGGGGCTGCTCGCGCTCGACGATCCCGGCACGCTTCCGTCACGGCTCGGCTGGAGCGGCGCGGCGGGCGGGTTCCTGCTCGCCGCGGCGCTGGTCAAGCCGGAGGGGATGGGACTCGGGGACGTCAAGCTCGCCGCCGTCCTCGGCCTCTATCTGGGCCCCGGCGTGGTCGGGGCGCTGGTGGTGGCGCTTGCCGCGGGAGCTCTGGCCGGCACGACGATCGTGATCAGGAGCGGCTGGTCGGCGCGCGCGCGGACGATCCCCTTCGCGCCCTGCCTGGCACTCGGGGCGCTCGCTGTTCTGCTCTAGGGGGCTCGGCCGTGCCGCGCAAGCCCCTGACCGGGGCCCCAGGTTTGCGCGCTCTACGCTGCGGCAGCGTGAATCTCACCTTCACAACGGCCGGCGAGTCGCATGGCCCCGGCCTGGTCGCGATCGTCGAGGGAATGCCCGCCGGTCTGGAGATCGACCGCGAGACCGTCGACCGCGAGATGGCGCGCCGCCAGCTCGGCCACGGCCGCGGCGGACGGATGAAGATCGAGAGCGACGCGGTGGAGATCCGCTCCGGCGTCCGGCACGGGCGCACGCTGGGCAGCCCGATCGCGGTGCTGGTCGCCAACCGCGACTACCCGAACTGGGAGGAGCGGATGAACCCCTGGCCCGTCGACGCCGAGGTGGAGGAGTCGCACCTGCCGCGGCCCGGTCACGCCGACCTCGCCGGGCTGCAGAAGTTCGGGCACACCGACGTGCGCAACGTGCTCGAACGCGCCAGCGCGCGAGAGACCGCGGCGCGGGTCGCCGCCGGCGCGCTCGCCAAGGAGCTGCTGCGGGCCGTCGGGGTCAGCGTCCACAGCCATGTCACGCGGATCGCATCGGTCAGCGCGCCCCAGCGGGAGACGCTCGGGCCCGAGGCCTTCGCCGGTGTCGATGACTCACCGGTCCGATGCCTGGACCCGGACGCCTCGACGGCGATGGTGGAGGAGATCGATCGCCTGCGCAAGGCGAACGAGTCCCTCGGCGGCCGTTTCGAGGTCCGCGCCTTCGGGCTGGTTCCGGGCCTGGGGTCCCATGCGTCCTGGCGCGAGAAGCTGGACGGCCGGCTGGCGCAGGCGGTGTGCTCGGTCCAGTCGGTGAAAGGCGTCTCCCTGGGCGAGGCCTGGGAGGTCTCCGGGCGCCCCGGCTCCGAGGCCCACGATGAGATCTTCTACGACGACCAGCAAGGCTGGCACCGGCAGACCAACCGCGCCGGCGGGCTGGAGGGCGGCATGACCAACGGCGAGCCGCTGGTGGTCCAGGCCGCGATCAAGCCGATCTCCACGATGACCCAGCCCCTTCGGTCCGTCGACACCGAGACCAAGGAGCCGGCGGAGGCAATGCGCGAGCGCACCGACTCCACCGTGGTCCCCGCCGCCGGCGTGGTGGCGGAGTCGATGGTGGCCCTGGTGCTGGCCGACGCCTACCGCGAGAAGTTCGGCGGGGACCACATCGACGACGTCCGGGTTGCGCTCGCCGCCTATCGGGAGCGGATCGGGTGGCGGCGCTGAGCGGTGAAGTTGCCCCGGCCATCGTCCTCTGCGGGTTCATGGCCGCGGGCAAGAGCAAGGCGGCGCAGGCCGTCGCCGAGCGGTTGGGGACGGAGGCGCTCGACGCCGACGAGCTGATCGAGCGCGAGCTCGGCGAGCCGATCTCCTCCTTCTTCGGGCGCGAGGGCGAGCCCGAGTTCCGCCGCCGCGAGGAGCGCCTGGTCTTGGACCTGCTGGATCGCCCGCCGGGCGAGCGTCCGACGGTGCTCGCCCTCGGCGGCGGCGCCGTGGAGAGCGAACGGGTTCGCGAGGCGCTCGCCGGGCACCTCTGCGTCTGGTGCCGAGTCGACGAGGAAGCCGCCTGGGAGCGGGCCTCGCGAAACCAGACCCGGCCCCTGGCCCTCGATCGCGACGAGTTCTCGCGGCGCTTCGCGGCACGCCAGCCGCTCTACGAGTCGGTAGCGCGGGCGATTCTTCCCTCCGGCCCGCGGCGGGCCGCCGGCAGCGCTGCGCCCTGGCTGGAGGCGATGCGCGGGCTGCCCGCCGTGCGCATGGTCTGGGCCGAGTCGGCCGGCGGCGCCTACCCCGCCGCCGTCGGCCCAGGCGCGCTGGAGCTGCTGGAGCGGGCGCGACGGGTCGCCCCCGACGAGCTTCCGGCGCGCAGCTTCTGCGTGGCCGACGCGGCCGCGCTGCGGCATCACGGCGAGCTGCTGCCCGAGCGCGAGGCGACGATCGAGGTCGCGGGCGCCGAGAGCTCGAAGACGATCGCCGAGGCCGAGCGCGTGCTCGGGAAGCTGGTCGCCGCCGGGGCCCGGCGGGACGACCTCGTGCTGGCCTTCGGGGGAGGGGTGGTCGGCGACCTGGCGGGCTTCTGTGCCGCCACCTACCAACGGGGCGTCCCGGTGGCCCAGGCCCCGACCACGCTGGTGGCGATGGTCGACTCCGCCTACGGCGGCAAGACCGGGGTCGACCTGCCGCAGGCGAAGAACTACGTCGGCGCCTTCCATCAGCCGCTCGCGGTCCTCGCCGATCCCGCCACCCTTTCGACGCTGCCGCCGGAGGAGCTGGCGGCCGGTTTCGCCGAGGTCGTGAAGACCGCCCTGATCGCCGGGGGCCGGCTGTGGGAGTGGGTGCGGACGCTCGGCGCGCTCGAGCCCGAGGGGCTCGCGCAGATCATCTTCGACTGCGCGCGTACCAAGATCGAGATCGTCGCCTCCGACGAGCGCGACACCGGCAGGCGCGCCGTGCTCAATCTCGGCCACACGGTCGGCCACGCGATCGAGGCGGCCGGCCGCTACGAGCGCTACCGCCACGGCGAGGCGGTGGCCCTGGGACTGCTCGCCGCGCTACGTCTCTCGGAGGCCGATGAGCTGCGCGAGCAGGTGGCCGAGCTGCTCGGGGCGCGGGGGCTGCCCACCACGCTCGACCCCGCCCTCGGGTTGGAGCAGGTGCTGGAGGCGATCGGCCGCGACAAGAAGCGGACGCGGGAGGGGGTGGGCTTCGTCCTGGTGGAACGCCCCGGCCGGGTCCGCTGGGGACAGCGGGTGGATCCGAGTAGCGTCCGCGCCGCCGTGGAGGAGCTCTACGAATGACGGCGGTGACCCGCAACCGGGTCGAGGTCCTGCACGGGGTCAACTTCGACATGCTCGGCAGCCGCGACCGCGACATCTACGGCGATTTCACCCTGACCGAGCTCGAGGTGAAGATCAAGGGCTTCGCCCGCGAGCTCGGGCTGGAGGCGGCCTTCTTTCAGACCAACTCCGAGGGCGAGTTCGTCGAGCACCTCCATCGCCTTGCCGAGATCGCCGACGCGGCCATACTCAACCCGGGAGCCTGGACGCACTACTCGTGGGCGATCCGCGACGCGCTCGACCTGACCGGTGTCCCGGCCGTGGAGGTGCACCTCTCCGACATCTCCAGGCGCGAGGAGTTCCGCCAGGTCTCGATCTTCGAGGGCCTGGAGCTGATGGTCGGCCGGGTCTACGGCAAGGGCGCCGACGGCTATCGCGAGGCGCTCGAGCTGATCGCCGAGCACCTCTCGGTCGACCGCCGATGACGGCGCCGACCGCAGCGGCGGGCCGGGCGGAGCGGCTGGCCGAGGGCGTCCGGCGCGAGGGCCTGGATCTGCTGCTCGTCTCCGACCTCACCAACGTGCGCTACCTGACCGGCTTCGCCGGCACCAACGGCGCCTGTCTGGTGGGCGACTCCGAGCGGATCTTCTTCACCGACTTCCGCTACACCGAGCGCGCCGAGCAAGAGGTGGGCGAGGGATGGGAACGCCCCCGGGCCGAGCGCGAGCTCGTCCCCCAGATCGCCGCCAGGATGCGGGGCCGGGTCGGCTTCGAGGACGCGAAGCTGAGCGTGCGCCAGCGCGGCAAGCTGGCCGACGCCGTCGGCGAGGGCGTGGAGCTCGTTCCCGCGGGTGATTTGGTCGAGGAGAGGCGGGCGGTGAAGGAGCCGGAGGAGGTCGAGCGGATCGCCGCCGCCGCCGAGCTCGCGGACGAGGTCTACCGCTGGGTTCTCGAGCGCGGACTGGCCGGCCGCGCCGAGCGCGAGGTCGCCCGCGCCGCCGAGGCCCGGATCCGGGAGCTGGGGGCCGAGCCCTCCTTTCCGGTGATCGTCGCCGCCGGCGACAACGGGGCGCTCCCGCACGCCGAGCCCGGCGAGCGCGATATCGGCCCGGGCGAGCTGGTCGTCTTCGACATGGGCGCCCAGCTCGACGGGTACTGCTCGGACTGCACCCGCACCTACGCCACCGACGAGCCGACCGACGAGGCGCGCGAGGTGTACGAGCTGGTCCGCCGCGCCCAGGCCGCCGCCCTGGAAGGAGTGCGGGGCGGGATCTCGGGCAGGGAGGCCGACGGTGTCGCGCGCGATCTGATCGTCGACGCGGGGCGGGGGGAGCAGTTCGGACACGGGCTCGGACACGGGGTGGGCATGGAGATCCACGAGGGCCCGCGGCTGGCCGCCACCTCCGAGGACGAGCTTCGCGCCGGCAACGTGGTCACGGTCGAGCCCGGCGTCTACGTCCCGGGTCGCTTCGGGGTGCGGATCGAGGACCTGGTCGTGCTCACCGCGGACGGACACCGCAACCTGAGCGCCCTGCCCAAGGAACTGACGCTCGTCGATTGAGTCGCATCTAGACTCTCGCGTGATGGGAAGGGCCGGGAGCGGGGGTGGGACGCGGGCGGCCGCCGGTCTTGTCGCGGCGGCCGTGCTGATGCTGCCCGCGAGCGCGCTTGCTCACCGCCCCGACGACTCCGCCGCCACCGCGCTGGCCGAGGCGATCGAGCCGGCCGCCGCCCCGGCAGCTTGCTCGACCAGCACCGACGGCGGAGACCCGATCCAGCCGGACGAGGTGATCACCGGCGAGTTCTCCACCGACCAGCAGGGCAGCTACGTGATGCTGCCCTTCGACGTCCCGGCCGGCATCGATGCGGTGCGGGTCAAGTACTGCTTCGACCAGCCCGAGCTGACGCTGCCGGGTGGCCTGCCGAACGCGCCCAAGCACACGCTCGACCTCGGGCTCTACGAGGCGCGCTCAGGGCTGGGCGCGCTGTGGGGCGCGGATGAGTTCCGCGGCTGGGGCGGCTCCAGCCACCCGGACGTGACCGTCTCGCCCAACGGCTTCTCCAGCGAGGCCGAGTACCTGGAGGCACCCCGACGCCACCGCCGCGGCCACACCACCCGCGGCTTCGTCCCCGGCCCGATCCCGGACGGCGAGTGGGCGGTCGAGCTCGGGGTGGCGGCGGTCGCCTCGCAGCTCGAGGGCGACGCGACCGGCCACGTCGCCTGGCGGGTCGAGATCGACCTGATCGACTCCGACGACTACACCAGCGAGCCGTACCAGCCGGCGCCCTATGACGACGGCCCGGCCGATTCCGACCCGGGCTGGTACGCGGGCGACGTCCACGTCCACGGCGAGCACTCCTCGCTGGGCGACGCGACCATGACCGAGATCTTCGACTTCGCCTTCAAGCCGATCGCCGAGGGCGGCGCCGGGCTCGATTTCGTCACGCTCTCGGACTACGTCACCACCAGCGCCTGGGGAGAGATCGGCCGCCACCAGCCCGACCACCCCGGCAAGCTGATCGCGCGCAGCGCCGAGGTCATCACCTACCGCGGCCACGCCAACAACCACGTCAGCATCACCTGGGCGGATTACCGCACCGGGCCGATCCTGGAGCGGGCCGCCGATGGCTCCCTGAGCCAGCTGCGCGGCGCGCGCCCGGCGAGCGAGATCTTCGACGAGATCCACGCCGCCGACGGTGTCACCCAGATCAACCACCCCACGATCTTCCCCTCGGAGGTGCCGACGTTCGACAGCTTCTGCCGCGGCTGCTCCTGGGACTACTCGGACGCCGAGACCCAGTACTCGAAGGTCGACGCGATCGAGGTCGCCACCGGCCCTGCGGGGCTGCAGGAGCCTCCCTTCCCGGGCCCCAACCCCTTCACCCCGCTGGCGATCCAGTTCTATGAGCACGGGCTCGACACCGGCGCGAAGATTGCGGCGGTCGGCTCGAGCGACTCGCATCACGCCGGGCGGCGCGACGATCCCGTCACGCAGGCCCCGATCGGCCAGGCCACCACGGTGGTCCTGGCCGAGCAGCTCTCCGAGCAGGGGATCAAGGACGGGGTCAGGGACGGCCATACCTACGCCAAGATCTGGGGCAACGACGGACCCGACGTCCGCTTCTGCGCGGGCGCGCTGGGAGCCGACGGTGCCTGCAGCATCGGGCCTGACCCAACCGAGACGATCATGGGCGACACGGTCGATGCCGCGAGCACCGAGTTCACCGCCCGCGTGACCGGCGCCGGGCCTGGGGCCGCCCGACCGGGCCTGTACACGTTGCTGATAGTCAAGGACGGCCTGCCGGTGGCGCAGCTGCCGATCCTCAGCGACGACTTCGCTTTCTCCTTTCCCAGCTTCGGACTGGGGCGCTACCGGCTGCAGGTGATGCGGACCCTGACCGGCGTCGCCTCGATCGAGGCGGTCTCCAGCCCGATCTACCTCGAGGCCGCTGAGCCTCCGCCCGACAACGATCAGGACGACGACGGAGTCGAGGACGACCGCGACAACTGCCCGCTGGTCCCCAACCCCGATCAGACCGACAGCGATGGCGACGGGCTCGGCGACGCCTGTGATTCGTTCCCGGGCGGCCCCGGCCCCGGCGGCCCCGG
>CAYZPZ010000071.1:6935-8904 GCA_964480205.1 uncultured Conexibacteraceae bacterium | reverse complement strand
GGCGACGCGGTCGGGGTCTCGACCTCGACCAGGGTGATCCGCCGGGAGTGCAGGTCGCGCAGCAGCCGGTCGAGCGCCGGCAGGTCGAGCACGTCGCGCATCACCTCGCGGTAGGTCTCCAGGATCACGGGGAACCGGGGGAAGTCGCGCGCCACCTCCAGCAGGCTCTGTGACTTGAGCCGCTGCTGCCACAGGGGGGTGCGCTTGCCCGGCCAGGCCCGCGGGATCAGCAGGGAGCGGGCCGCGTTCTCCCGAAAGCGCGCCCCGAACAGCGCCGATCCCCCCAGCTCGCGGACCACCAGGTCCTCGAGCTCGTCGGGCTCGATCATCACCAGCTCGGCCGAGGGCGGCTCGTCGGCGTCGGGCAGATGCACGACGATGCCGTCGTCGGACCAGATCGCGTCGGCCTCGAGCTCATGCTCGTCGCGGATCTTCGCCGAGAGCGCCAGCCCCCAGGCGGCGTGCACGCGCCCGCCCCACGGCGATAGGACGCACAGGCGCCAGTCGCCGATCTCGTCGCGGAAGCGCTCCACCACCAGCGTCTCGTCGGAGGGGACCACCCGGGTGGCGGCCTGCTGCTCGCGCAGATAGTTGACCAGGTTCTGGGCCGCGAGCTGGTCCAGGTCGGCCTCGCGGGCCAGCCGCTTGGGATCCGCGCTCACCGACTCGCGGGCGAAAGCCCCGATCGCCCTGCCCAGGTCGGCAGGGCGGCCGATCCCGTCGCCGCGCCAGAAGGGGACGGCCCCGGGGGCGCCGGGGGCCGGGGTGACGATGACCCGGTCACGGGTGATGTCCTCGATCCGCCACGTGGTGGCGCCGAGCAGGAAGGTCTGGCCGGGCCGCGCCTCATAGACCATCTCCTCGTCGAGCTCGCCGACCCGCCGGCCGTCCGGCAGGTGAACGCCGTAGAGGCCGCGATCGGGAATCGTGCCCGCGTTGGCGACCGCGAGCTGGCGCGCGCCGGAGCGACCGCGGATCTTGCCGGCGGTTCGATCCCAGACGATCCGGGGGCGCAGCTCGGCGAAGCGCTCGGAGGGATAGCGGCCGTCGAGCATGTCGAGCACGTTCTCCAGCTGCTCCCGGGACAGCTCTCGGAAGGGCTCGGCCGAGCGCACCAGCCGCTCCACCTCGTCCACGTCCCACTCGTCGAGCGCCGCCATCGAGACCAGGTGCTGGGCGAGCACGTCGAGGGGGTTTCGGGGAATGACCGTTTCCTCGATCTCGCCGCTGCGCATGCGCCGGGCGACCACGGCGCACTCCAGCAGGTCGGCGCGGAACTTGGGGAAAATCCGGCCCTTGGAGACCTCCCCCAGGGCGTGCCCCGCGCGGCCGACCCGCTGCAGGCCGCGGGTCACCGACTTCGGCGACTCCACCTGGATCACCAGATCCACCGCGCCCATGTCGATCCCCAGCTCCAGCGACGAGGTCGCCACCAGGCAGGGAAGCTGCCCCGACTTGAGCAGCTCCTCGACCAGGCCCCGCTCCTCGTGGGAGAGCGACCCGTGATGAGCCCGCGCTATCTCGACCCGAGCGTCCTCGGACTGCCGCCCCGCCCCATTGCCGGCCTGCTCGGTGGCCGGCAGCTCGGCCTCCAGCTCGTTGTTGTGCATCTCGTTGAGCCGCTTGGCGATCCGCTCGGCGGCTCGGCGGTTGTTGACGAAGATGATCGTCGAGGTGTGCTCGCGCACGAGCTCCAGCAGCCGCGGGTAGATCGCCGGCCAGATCGAGCGGGTGCTGGGGTCCAGCGAGGCCTCGATCGGACCCGGGTCGACCCGCTCGGGGGCCTGCTTCAGCCCCGGCGGGGTGCCCGGCGGCGGCTTGCCTGAGTCGCCGCCGTCGCGTCTCTTCTCCACGCTCGCGTCCGGCTCGCCCATGTCCTCGACCGGGACCACGATCTCCAGGTCGAGCTCCTTCGCTTCGCTCGCGTCGATCACCTCGCATTCGCGGCCCGGGCCGGCCAGGAACTGGC
>CAYZPZ010000071.1:0-6835 GCA_964480205.1 uncultured Conexibacteraceae bacterium | reverse complement strand
TGCTCCAGCCGCTCCAGGGTCAGCGCCAGGTGCGACCCTCGCTTCGAGGGCGCCACCGCGTGGATCTCGTCGACGATCACCGCCTCGACCGAGCCCAGGATCTCCCGCGCCCCGGAGCTGATCATCAGATACAGCGACTCGGGCGTGGTGATCAGGATGTCCGGCGGCGTCTTGCGCATCGCCCGCCGCTCGGACTGGGGTGTGTCGCCGGTGCGCAGCGCTACGGAGATCTCCCGGCCCGGTCCTATCCCGGCGAGCGGCGCGCGCAGATTGCGCTCGATGTCGTAGGAGAGCGCCTTCAGCGGCGAGATGTAGACGATCCGCACGCCCGAACCGAGCCGCTCGGGCTCGCGCGAGAGGCTGTCGATCCCCCAGAGAAAGGCCGCCAGGGTCTTGCCCGAGCCGGTCGGGGCGCAGATCAGGGTGTGCGCGCCCGATGCGATCGCCGGCCAGCCGCGCGCCTGGGCGGGCGTGGGGCGCTCGAAGGAGCTCTCGAACCAGCGCCTGACGGGCTCGGAGAACGGCTCCAGGGCTGACTTTGGGGTCGCGGGCGGACTCATGCCGAACCTACCGACCTTACCGATCGGCGCCGCCGGCGCCCGGGGCCCGCCGAACCGAGCTAGGCCAGCCCGGCCGCGAACTCCGAGAGTCTGGGGGCGTTGCGGTCGCGCTCGGAGAGAACGGGGTCGTTGACCGGCCACTCGATTCCGAGCTCGGGATCGTCCCAGGCGACGCCGGCCTCCAGCTCCGGTTCGTAGTAGCTGGAGAGTCGGTAGAGCACGTCGGCCTCGTCGGAGAGCAGGCAGAAGCCATGGCCGAAGCCGGCGGGGATGAACAGCAGGCGGTGGCGCTCGTCGTCCAGCTCGTGCCCCTCCCAGCGCTTGTAGGTGGGGGAGTCCGGGCGCAGGTCCACGGCCACGTCCCAGATCCGGCCCCGCGGGCAGCGCACCAGCTTCGCCTGGCCCCGCGAGGTGTGGATGCCCCGAAGCACCTTTCCCCGCGAGCGGCTGTGGTTGTCCTGGACGAAGTGGACGTCGATGCCGAGCTCGGTCAGGTCCGCCTCCCGGAAGGTCTCGACCAGGAAACCGCGGTCGTCACCGTGCACGTCGGGCTCGATCAGCACCACGTCGGGGAGCTCGGTCGGGAGCCGCCGGAAGCCCATCAGCCGAGCGCGCGCCCGTAGTGGCGCTCGTAGTAGGCGCGGTACTCCCCGGATCGGATCGGCTCCCACCAGGACCGGTTGTCGCGATACCAGGCCACGGTGCGCTCGATCCCCTCCGCGAAGGGAACCCGCGCTTCCCAGCCCAGGCCGTGCAGCCTCTCGGAGGAGAGCGAGTAACGGCGGTCGTGGCCGGGGCGGTCCGCCACATAGTCGATCAGCGACTCGTCCCGGCCGGTCAGCTCGAGGATCCGCCTCACCACCTCGATGTTGGGCAGCTCGTCGGGGCCGCCCACGTTGTAGACCTGGCCCCGCTCGCCGCGCTCCAGCACCGCGTCTATCGCAGCACAGCAGTCCTCGACGTAGAGCCAGTTGCGCACCTGCATCCCGTCGCCGTAGACCGGCAGCGGGTCCCCGGCGAGGGCGTTGAGGATGCAGAGGGGGATCAGCTTCTCGGGGTGTTGGCGGGGGCCGTAGTTGTTCGAGGCGCGCACGATCAGCGCCTCGGAGTCGTAGGTGCGGGCGAAGGCCGAGACCAGCAGGTCGCCGCCGGCCTTCGAGGCCGCGTAGGGGGAGGAGGGCTGAAGCGGAGACTCCTCGCTCGCCGAGCCGTGGGTGAAGTCGCCGTAGACCTCGTCGGTCGAGACCTGCAGGTGCCGGACGCCGGCCTCGCGCGCCGCCTGCAGCAGTACGAAGGTCCCGAAGACGTCGGTGGTGATGAACTCGCCCGGCGAGTGGATCGAGCGGTCCACGTGCGACTCGGCGGCGAAGTTGACGACGGCCTCGCAGCCCTTCACAGCCGAAGCGGCGATCTCCGGGTCGGCGATGTCGCCCTCGATCAGCTCGACCCGGTCGCCGGGCAAGCCCTCCAGGCTCTCGGGCCGCCCCGCGTAGGTGAGCTTGTCGAGCACCACGATCGCGTCGTCCGGATTGCGCTCCAGCCTCAGACGGACGTAGTTGGAGCCGATGAAGCCGGCGCCACCGGCGACCAGCAGCTTCACTCGCCGTCCTCCCCGGAGCTGGGCTCCTCGGGCGGCTCCTGCTGCTCCCCTTCGGCCGCCTCATCGGGGGGCCGCCGCCGCTCCAGCACCGGCTGGCGCCTGGAGGCGCTGGAGCGCTTGCGCTGCGGACGCTCGCGCGGATGCTCGCCACGCGCCAGGTAATCGGCCAGCCCGCGCTGCCATTGGGGCAGCCGGATCGGCGCTTCGCGCCCGCTGGCCAGCACCGAGTTGGCGGGCCTGGGGGCGGGGCGCTGCATCATCTCGCTGGTGGTCGAGAGCACTCGTGCCACCACCCCGGACTGGCGGAAGATCTCCATCGCGAACTCGTACCAGGAGCAGCTCCCCGCGCCTGCCATGTGGTGCACGCCGTAGGCCTCGCCGTCGATCAAGCGGACCAGCCCGACCGCGAGATGCCCGGTGTAGGTGGGGCAGCCCACCTGGTCGTGGACGACCACCACTGGTCCGCCTCCCTGTCCGAGCCGCAGCATCGTCTCGACGAAGTTGCCGCCCCCCGGGCCGAACAGCCACGAGGTACGCACGATGAAGCTGCGCTTGGTGGCCAGCGCGGTCGCCCGCTCGCCGGCCAGCTTGGTCCGGCCATAGGCGTTCAGCGGGGCCGGCTCGTCGGATTCGGTGTAGGGGCCCTTCTTGGTGCCGTCGAAGACGTAGTCGGTCGAGATGTAGATCAGCTTGGCGTCGGCCTTCCGGGCGGCGTCGGCGACGAAGTGGGTGCCCTCGCCGTTGACCAGCTCGGCCTCGCGCTCGTGCTCCTCGGCCCCGTCCACGTCGGTCCAGGCGGCGCAGTGGATCACCGCCCCGGGGCGCTCCCGGGTGATCACGCGCTCGACGCGGCCGGGGTCGGTCACGTCGAGGTCATCGCGGTCCAGGGCGACCACCTGGTGGCCCTGGTCGTCGGCGACGGTGACCACGTCGCCGCCGAGCATTCCCCCCGCGCCGGTGACCACCACCCTCACGGGATCGCGATCTCGGCGTTGTCGCCGACCAGGAACTGCATCGTCTTCGGCACGCCGTCGCTGCGGGTGACGTTGACGTCCTTGCCCAGCAGGCTGGCCTCCATCCGCACCGGAAGGTTCTCGATCACCGATCCCGACAGCACGATCGAGTGCTCGATCTCCGAGCCTCGGACCGAGACCCCCGCTCCGATCGCGGTGTAGGGGCCCACGTAGGAGCGGCTGAGCTGCGCGCCTGCGCCGATCACGGCAGGCCCCCGGACGCGGCAGTGCTCCAGGCGGGCCCCCGCCTCGACCACCACGCGCCCCTCCACCTCCGAGTCGATCAGCTCGCCCTCGATCCGGCCCTCCAGGTCCTCGAGTACCAGCCGGTTGGCCTCCAGCATGTCCTCCAGGCGGCCGGTGTCCTTCCACCATCCCTTGACCACGTGGGGCTCCACCCGCTTGCCCGCGTCGATCAGCGCGTCGATCGCGTCGGTGATCTCCAGCTCGCCGCGCCCGGAGGGCTCGATCGAGTGGGCCGCCTCGAAGATCCCCGGCCCGAACATGTAGACGCCGACCAGAGCGAGGTCACTGGGGGGGTCCTGGGGCTTCTCCACCAGGCGCACGACCCGGTCGCCGTCCAACTCGGCGACGCCGTAGGCGGAGGGGTCGGGAACGCGCGTCAGCAGGATCAGCGCCTCGGGCTCCGATGAACGGAAGGCCTCGACCAGCTCCACGATGCCGTTGCGCAGCAGGTTGTCGCCCAGGTACATGACGAACGGGCTGGTGCCCAGGAACTCCTCGGCCGTGAGCAGGGCGTGGGCCAGGCCCAGCGGGGCCTCCTGCTCGATGTAGGTGACCTCGGCGCCGAAGTCGCCGCCGTCGCCCACCGCCTCGCGGATCTCGCCACCGGTCTCGGGGGCGATGATGATCCCGATCTCGGTGACGCCGGCCTCGACCAGGGCCTCGATTCCGTAGAAGAGCACGGGCTTGTTGGCGACCGGGACGAGCTGCTTGGCCGAGGTGTGCGTGATCGGCCGCAGGCGCGTGCCCGCGCCCCCCGACAAGATGAGTCCCTTTAACTGCTCCATCCTGGCGGGAGGCTACCCAGCGGTTGGCTAGTAGGCGCCCCCGAGCTTGCGGTGATCCCAGCTCGCCACCCGCTGCGGCTCGAAGCGGATCGCCACCCGCTTGGCCGCCTGGCCCCGCATCGCCTCCGCGGCGTCGCCCTCCACCGAGGAGATCCCCTCGCTGTAGCGGATGGTGAGGCCCTTGCCGAACTCGAACACGACCCCGGCATCCCGCTGGAGGTGGGCCCGCGCCTCGATCATCACGCCGCGCAGCTCGGTGTATTCAACCCCGGTCTCGACCAGCAGCGTGGCGCGGTCGTCGCGCTCCAGGTTGCGGACCTTCTGGGACTTGGCGTAGGTCCAGACCCAGATCTCGCCGTCCCGCAGCAGGTACCACATCGGCATCGAGTGCGGCCAGCCCCGCGGGCCGTGAGAGGTGACCACCACGACCCGCTCGGACTCGAGCAGCTCGCGCTGCTCGTCGGTGCTCAGCTTGATCTGGTCCCGCCGACTCGCCATCCGCGATCAGACCGCGCCGGGGAGCAGGTTGAGCGTCTCCCACGGACCCTCTCCGGTCATCGGCTGCAGCTGGCCCGCCATCCAGCGCGGCTGCAGGTCGTCGTAGTGCGCGGAGAAGGCGTGACCCGACTGGCCGGTGGCGAGCTGCCAGCCGGAGCGCCCGGGGTCGCTGGGGTCGGCGACCATGCGCCAGGCCGGCGCCCAGATCGCCTTGTATGGGACGTTCGGGTCGAAGGCGATCTGGGCGATCGTCTCGTGTCCGCCGCCCGGCCGCAGGGCGCGGTTGAAGATCCACTCGAAGGCCGGATTGACGTCGCCGAGGGCGTGGGGAAAGCGCAGCTCGTGCACCGCCCCCCACCGCCAGCCCTCGGGCTCGGGGCCGAAGCGCAGGCTGAGTTCGTCGAGCGCGGCGCGCAGCGACTCGATCGCCAGCTCGTCCCACGGACGGCCGATCAGCTCCTCGTCGCCCTGCTCCCAGAGGTCGAGCAGGTGCCAGTGCCAGCGCCACGGCGAGGTGACGTGGTCGATGAACCCGTTGTCGGCGCGGTCCAGGTAGCGCTCGCAGAGGTCGCGGTCGCCGATCGCCGCCCGCGCGAACTCGCGGCCCAGGCGCAGCACGAAGGCCTGGTAGATCGTCGCCGCGACCGAATCCGGGGACAGCTCGCCGTCCCAGCTGCGCAGGCGCTCGATCGCCCGCACCTCGCGCTGACCGGCGGGGCGCAGGCGTACCAGTCGGCGCGCCACCTGCAGGCCCGGCAGCGAGCGCAGATCGACCTGCATGCGGCGAAAGCCGTCCAGGTCGTGCTCGTCGGAGGCCTCGAGCAGCTGCTCGATCCGGGCCGCCCTGTAGCCGTCCATGTAGTCGCTGGAGATGTGGTGGGGATAGCCCTCGGCGACGACCTTGTTGTTGGCGGTGACCAGATAGCCGCAGTCGGGGTCGACCAGCTCCGGCAGCTCCTCGTAGGGGACCAGCCCCTCCCACTCGAACTCGCCGCTCCAGCCCGGCTTGGGCAGATCCGGGCAGTTCCCCGCCCGCTTCGGCAGATGTCCGATCAGCTTGTAGCCGATCGAGGAGCGGTCGGCCCAGATCAGGTTGACCACGGGCATCGCCACCGAGGCAAGCATCTCGACCAGCTCCGGCCCGCTGGTCGGGTCGAGCAGGCCGAAGTGGGCCTCGGAGATGGAGGGGGCGTCGAGCGCCGTCCAGCGCAGCGCCAGCGGCTGTTCGGCGTCCGCGCCGAGCTGCTCGTTGACGATCGGCCCGTGATGGGTGGCGCGCACCTGGAGTCGCTCGGGCTCGCTTTGGCCGCGGATCGTGATCTCCTCGGTATGGACCTCCAGCGGCCGCCACTCGTCGCGGAAGAGATAGGCGTCGCTCTCGATCCGCTCGACGTAGAGGTCCTGGACGTCGGCGAGCACATTGGTGAAGGTGAACGAGACGTCGTTGTTCTGGCCGAAGAAGATCGTCGGGATCCCGGGGATCGCTCCTCCGCGGCAGAAGCGGTCGCCCAGCTCGAGCCAGACGTGGTGGATGAAGCCGGGCATCGCGGTGGGGAGGTGGGGGTCGCCGGCGATCAGCGGGGACCCCGTGGCCGAGCGCCGCCCGCTCACCGCCCAGTTGTTGGAGCCCGTCGCTCCCGCGGGCAGACCGATCGCCTCGCGCACGCGCCCGATCTGCTCGGCGAGCGCCAGCCCATCCCCGGAGAAGCCCTCACCCGGTGTGGTCACCACCGGGTTGCCGGTGGGATAGGTGGGATCGAGGATCGCGGCGCGCTCAGGGCCCAGCTCGCGCACCAGGTCCGCGCGCAGCAGCTCGCGCTCCCAGTTGACCGACATCCCGAAGGCGAAAAGCTTGCCGCCGGCGAGGCAGTCGGCGGGGCGGAAGGGTTCCGGCGAGATGCGCATGATCTGGTGCTCGGCGGTCGCCGCCGCCGCGGTTCGCGCGGCCTCGTTCAGCCCGGCGCAGTAGGCCTCCAAGAGCGATCGGATCTCGGGCTCCAGCCCCTCCTCTTCGGCGAGCGCGATCCGGCGAAGCCCCAGGGTCCGCATGAAGCGATCGACGCCGATCCCGTCGCGCCCGGCGATCTCCGAGAGACGCCCGGAGACGACCCGCCGGTGCAGATCGCACTGCCA
>CAYZPZ010000070.1:0-8940 GCA_964480205.1 uncultured Conexibacteraceae bacterium | reverse complement strand
CCCCGCCGGGCAATCTCAACTTCATTCGCTATCCGTGGGTGGTCTCCACCGAGAAGCTGAAGTCGGAGACCGACTGGACGCCGAAGTTCGACACGCTCGAGACCCTGAAGATCACGATGCGCGCCCAGGGCCTGATCGAGCAGGAAACGGCCGCGGCCAAGCCGCCGACCGCGCCGGTCGCCTGACCTGGGCGGTGGGAGGCCACCAGACACATTCCACAACCTGCCCGCGGGGCGGGCCGCGTCAGTAGCCCGGGCCCTCCGGGCGGGCCGATAGCTGGCGCGGCCGCGCGGTGGCGTCCTCGCCGCAGCGAGTGCGCCTAACGTCCCGAGCGTGAACCCGAAGGACCGAACATGAGTGCACCCAGGTCGACACAGTCGCCACGGCTGTCGGGGAGCTTGGTCGCAGCCGGTTCCGCCACGGCGCTGCTCGTCCTCGCCACCTGGATCTACATCGGCTATCAGGATGAGGTCGGGGCCCAGCTCACATTGCTGGGACGCGTGCTCGCGCTCTCCGGCGAGCTGCAGGGCGACTGGTACGCGACTTTCCCAGCCGGTCACTGGGCGATGGAGCACTTCCTGGGAGCCGTCCCAGAGTCGGTCCGCCCGCTCGCCCTGCTCGCGCTCTGGGTCGCGACCTACTCGGTCTTCTGGGCGAGCTTCATTGCGATCTGCGATTCCCTCGGGGCTCCGTTCCACGTCGGGGCCGCCGCCGGGCTGGTCTTGATCCCGACCGCGGCGAACGGGTTCGGCAGCTCGGACGCCCTCCTCTACTTCTTCTATCCGAACGCCCCGGCCCTCGCCCTCACGCTCGCCTCGCTCGCCCTGCTCCTGCGAGAGCGCCACATGTTGGCGGGAGCCGCGCTGGGGCTCGCGGTTCTGGTCCACCCCGGCGTCGGCGTGCTCGCCGCCGGCGCGGCGGCGCCTGTCGTCCTCTACCTGGTCGGCCTCGAACGTCGTGCACTCCTGAGGTTGCTGGTGCCCTTCCTCATCCTCGCCACGCCGGCAGTCATGCAGGTCCTGCTCGACCAGACCGCGGGCGGGTCGCTTTCAGCCCGGGAGACCTATGACTTCCAGGTCCTCGCGCGGACGCCGCATCACTTCCTCTACAGCGCTTTCCCCGTGCACGAGTACGTCCATACCGGCCTCTGGCTCGCCGGCCTGATCGCCGCCGGCGCGATCCTGTGGCGGCTGCGGCCGATGCGCGCGGTGGCGCTCTTCGCCGGCGCGATCATCGCGGTCTGCATCGTCGGGGGGATCGCTAGTGAGATCGGTGCCCCCCTGATCCTGATCATCGCCCAGACCGCCCGCCTCAGCAGCTATCTGGTGATCCTGGGCGTCGCGGCCGTCGCCGCGGGCGTTCACCGCCTGGCCGGAGCGCCAGCCGCGATCGCCGCCTGCGCTGTCGCCTTCACGGCTTCGATCTGGATCGCCGACGAGCTCCAGATGGATTCCTCGATTGACGCAAGCGCGATCGAGGCCGCGATCATGCTCGCCGTCCTCCTGGTCTCGGCGTGGGTCGCTCGTCGTGCCGAGGCGCGGCCGCGGCGGACTCTGCGGCGCCTGCGGCCCGGTATCGCCGCGGTGACCGGCGCCGTTGCGGCGGCGGCGATCGTCTCGCTGATCGTCGGACCGACGCCGCGCACCGCGCGGGCGACGGACGCGGATCGCGCCCTGAGGGCGGTGTCGCTGGCGGCTCGCGAGATGACCGATCCGCGGGAGTTGGTGCTCGTCTCTCCGGGGGTTCAGAGCGTGCGCGTCTTCGCCGAGCGCCCGATCGTCGTCGACTTCTATTCGGTTGTGCTCGGCCGGGGCGACGCGGAATGGAACCAACGGATCCTCGACCTGACCGGGAACCCCCTTGTGCTCGAGCCCGAACCCCTTGGGACCGATGTCGCCGACCGGATCGCGGCCGTCAACGAGGGCTACCAGCGAACCGTGGCCCGCAGCCGGGTGCCGGTGTGCAAGTACAACGCCAAGGTGGTGATCGCGGCCCCGCTCGAGCCGCCGCCGCCGTGGCTCGTCCGCGTCTACCGGAACGAGCAGTTCGACCTCTACCGCGTCCGCGCGCGAGCGTGCACGGAGCCGGTCACCGGCTAGAGCAAGCTTCGGAACTCGCGGCCCCGATCGTGGAGGTCGACTGCTTTGCACATTCCGCCCATGGCCAGACGCGGTTACGCAACGAGGGCCCACGGACGCGAATCGCTTTATCGCCGCAGCTCGATCACGTCCACGGTCGCGTTGGAGAAGACGGTCGGGCCGGTCCTGTAGAGCCGAGGGTGCGCGATCCCCGTCGGGCGCTCGACGACGATGTGCGTCACTCCGTATTGGGAAGCGAGAGTTTCGAGGGCGAATGGATCCGCTTCGGAAAGCGCGTCTAGCTTCAGCGCGATCCGGTCTGAGTATGGCCTCGCTTTGAGGCGGTCAGGCTCATCGAGCGGCCCGAGCTCCCAGGTCCGGGCCCCGTAGGCCCAACCCTCGAGGAAGGCTCGTCTCTCGGCGAACGCCGCGTAGTCGACGTTGCTGGTGTTGGCCTCGCCGGGACGGTAGGACGGCTGTCGGTCGATCAGCATCACGGCCTCCTCGTCGAGGTGATCGCGAATCCATTCGAGGCCCCTGTACGTATCCCGGCCGAGCCCGAGGCCGCCGGCCGTCGCGTAGACCGGGGGGCCGTTCGCGAGACGGTCCACCCGCTCCGGCAGCCAATCGATGAACGAATTGGCGCCAGCCGTCAGAAGCGCAGCCGCCACGGCGAGCGGGGCCCAATGGCGACGCAGCGAGCGACGGGCCGCGACCGCCAGCGCCGCCACCGCCGCCATCGCGGCGACGATCAGATACGGGACCACGAGAGCGCGCAGCGGGCGGAGGACGTCATCGAGTCGCGCGGCCTCGATCCCCGCCACCACCAGCCCTGCTGTCCAAAGAGCGCAAAAGGCCCATACGACCCGCGGTCGCAAGCCTCGTCCGATCGCCGCCGAGAGCAGCTTCCACAGACCCCCCGCCGAAAGCGGCAGCACCGCCGCGACCGCGTACATCGTGAAGTAGAGCTGGTTGTAGCCGTCGGACCGGATCAGGAAGTAGGGCACGAGCGCCACTGCGAGCAGGGCGAGAGGAAGCGCCTGCCCCGGCCGAAGGCTGCTCAGGCGTTGGGGAATCAGCCAGAGAAGCCCAAGGAGGGCCGGCGCGAGCAGCAATGCCGTGCCGATCGCGGTCGCGGCGACCGTGAAGACGACGTCGACCGCGATCCCCTCCGGTAGTCGGGAATCCACCAGCTCGACAGCGGGCATCTCCAGGACGGGGGAGTTCGCCGCGAGTTGCAATCCCTGACCACCCGTCCCGTACAGGATCGCGACAAAGACGAGGAGGGTCGTCGTCGCCAGAGCTAGTATCGCGGCGCCGACGCGGTCGAAGCTTCCCTGGGAGATTCGCCGCCACGCAAGGTATAGGAGGACCCCCCCGATAAGCAGGGGAAGAATTGGGCCCTTCCCCCCACCGCAGCCGACCAGCAGCAGCGCGAGCAACAGCCAGAAGGGGATGTGACGGGGAAGTTCCGTAGGTCTGGCGACCCATCGCCGCCGCACCTCCTGGTCGAGCGCGCTCAGCACGAGCAGGAGCGTGGGCATGAACACCGCGAGTCCCAAGGTGAAGCTCGGGCTGAGCCAGAGGGCTAAGTTGTTCGTGCCTATGAACGGATGGAGCTCGAGCGCGCTGAGGTCCACTTCGTCGACGAAGAGGAACAGTCCGGCCGCTATCGGCCCGGCCAAGCGGATACCGGTCAGAGCCGTTCCGAGCACGGTGAACTGCAGGACCAACAGGATCGTGAGTGGAACGAGGTAGAGCCGGAAGAACACCACCGGCAGATCGATTCCCGTCACCTGACTGGCCGCAGCGATGTGCTGGTTTACGAAGTGGTGGTACGAGAGCGACTCGCCGACGATGCTGGGCGCGCCGATCGGCCAGTGGTGCTTCGCTTCAGCCGTCACTGCGAGGTTGTAGGTCAGATCTGCGTGGTAGACGACCGTTTCGACCGATCCGGGAAGCGGCGTTTCCGTGAAGTAGACGCCGCCGACGTATGTCAGGGCCACCACGCAGAGGCCGGCCGTCACCCATCGCCATCCGCCCGGCTGATCGGGCTGGTCCTCCGCTACGGACGCGCGCCGGCGCGGCCTCGCCGCCGCCTCCCGGCGACGCCACAGCAATAACGCCGGCACACCGACCGCCACCGGGTAGGCGAGGAACATGTCCCGCGCGTCGACGGCGGCCGTGAAGGAGAAGGCGAGGATCTCGAGCACGTACCCAAGCGCCCATCCGACGGCGATCTGCGGCAGCGCGCCGCGAACGCCGGGGATGGCCGCCCGGAGCAGGAGCCATCCCGGAGCGAGGATGTAGGCGAACTCGTACGCGAGGTAACGCGCGATCTCATCCGGCTCGACTCCGCCTAGCAGCCAGATCACGCAGGCGAATGCGACCACGAAGATCGCGGCCATGTGCCTCGCATGCACTAGACCACACTACTCTGGGTCGCCGCCGCGGTCGGGGTCGACGGGCGGTAGAGGGGCCCGGCCGGGGCAAAAATGCGATGTGCCGGGCGCCGAGGCGGTCCGCCGTCCCCGGCTAAGATCACCGCCTCGGGCACACCACGTCCGGGCGCGAGGGAGGAGGACGCGACGGAGAATCAAACACGGACATCCGAGGTCCCGAGGACAACCCAGACTGCGGCCGCAGGTCGGGAGCTGAGTGTGGTAATTCCAGTCTACGGCTGCCGCGGCTGCCTCCACGAGCTGTACAGGCGGCTGACCGCGACCCTCCCCAGGATCAGCGCCGACTACGAGCTGATCTTGGTCGACGACCGGAGCACGGACGGGGGCTGGGACGTGGTCCGCGAGCTCGCGGTCGCCGATCCTCGCGTCAGGGCGGTGCGATTGAGCCGCAACTTCGGGCAGCACGCCGCGATCACCGCGGGCCTGGCCGAGAGCCGAGGACGGTGGACGGTCGTGATGGATTGCGATCTGCAGGAGCCCCCCGAGGCGATCGGGGCCCTGTACGCGAAGGCGCAGGAGGGCTACGAGGTCGTCCTCACCGCTCGCCGCGCTCGCACCGAGAGCTGGCCGCGAGCTCTCCTCGGACGCCTATACGTCGGCCTTCGCAGCCTCATCGTCGGGATCAGGGTCCGAAGCGACCACGGCACGCTGAGCATGCTCTCGCGGGCTGCAGTCGACGCCTTCCTTCAGATTCGCGACCGGGATCGGGAATACGTCCTGGTCCTCTACTGGCTCGGCTTCGAGCGCGCCGTGGTCGAGTTCGACCATTCCGAGAGGTTTGAGGGCCGCAGCTCCTACACCGTTACGGCATTGCTCAAGGCGACCGTTGATGGGCTGTTCTTCCAGACGACCGCCCTGCTCCGGTGGGTCGTCTACGCGGGCTTGGGCGTCGCCTTCGCCGGCTTCGCGCTCGCCAGCTTCTACGTGCTCTCGTACTTCTTCTCCGATCAGACGCCGGCCGGCTTCACGAGCATCGTCGTCCTCCTCCTGCTCCTGGGCGGCTTCGGGATCCTCAGCATCGGCGTGGTCGGCCTCTACGTCGGGAAGGTCTTCGACCAGAGCAAGGGACGCCCGCTGTACGTGATCGACGAGAGGCTGCAGAGCGGCGACGGTGCGGAGCAACGTGCGCCGGCCGAGCGGGTGCCGGCTCGCGAGCGGCGTTGATGGCGGATAGGCCGGCAGCCGAGGGCTCGATCTCCGAGAAGGTCCTCTCGGATCACGACTCCTACTACGCGCCGAAGCTCGCGCAGCATGGCGCCACCTCTTTGGGCGTCGATTGGAACTCCGAGGAGCGCCAGCGGCTGTCCTTCAGCAAGCTCGTCGAGCTGATCGACGGCTCGAGCCCGTTCTCGATCATCGACTTCGGCTGCGGGTACGGCGCCCTGCTGCCCTATCTGAAGGGGCGGGGGTGGAGCTTCGACTACACCGGCGTGGACATCCTCGAGCGGATGGTCGAGTCGGCCCGCGCGGCGCACGGCGAGACCTCGAGCCAGCGCTTTCGCCCCCCGGGCGACGATCTCGGGCCGGCGGACTACCTGATCGCGTGTGGCGTCCTCAACCTGAAGCTCCAGGTCGACCGCGAGCGCTGGACCGAGTACTGCCTCGAGACGATCGAGCGCTTCGACGCGCTCTCGCGCAAGGGGTTCGCGTTCAACATGCTGACGAGCTACTCCGACCCGGAGAAGCGGCGCGACGACCTCTACTACGGTGACCCGAGCTTCTTCTTCGACCACTGCAAGCGGCACATCTCGCCGGATGTGGCGCTGCTCCACGACTACGGCCACTACGAGTTCACCATCATCGTCAGGAGCGACGACGCCGGTTGATAGGCCGCATGCCCGCGAGCGAGAAGACAGTCGCGATCGTCCAGTCCAGCTACATCCCATGGAAGGGGTACTTCGACCTGATCGCGCTCGCGGACGAGTTCATCCTCCTCGACGAGGTCCAGTACACGACGCGCGACTGGCGAAACCGCAACCGGATCAAGAACCGTGACGGGCTCCAGTGGCTGACGATTCCGGTTCGCGGACCGCACCGCAGGCGGATCGATGAGATCGAGGTGGTCGACGGAGAGTGGGCCGCCGAGCACTGGCGATCGCTGCGCCACAGCTACGCCGAGGCCTCGTACTTCGACGTCCACGCCGATCGGATCGAGGACCTCTACGGCGATGCCCCCGAGCGCAGTCTGAGTGCGATCAATCGCCACTTCATCCGCGCACTCTGCGAGACGCTCGAGATCCACACGCCGATCCGGATGTCGACGGACTACGCGGTAACGGGGACGAAGACGATCAAGCTCCTCAACCTCTGTCTCGCGGCCGGAGCGACTCGGTATCTGTCCGGGCCCGCCGCCCAGAGCTATCTCGACACCGCTCTGTTCGAGGCGGAGGGGATCGAGGTCGAGTGGATGAGCTACGACGGCTATCCCGAGTACCCCCAGCCGCATCCGCCATTCGAGCACGGGGTGACGATCCTGGATCTGATCTTCTGCACCGGGCCCCAGGCGGGCGAGTACATGAAGGGGCCCCGTGGGCGAGTGGACATCAGGAGCTAGGTTGGGTTACGTCTGGATCGCGGCAACCGTCGTGCTGACCGTCTACGGCCAGCTGGTCTTCAAGTGGCAGATCGACGAAGCCGGTGAGCTTCCCGAGGGCACTGGAGCGAGAGCCGAGTACATCCTCGCCTTCCTCCTCAATCCTTGGGTGATCACGGTCGCGATCGCCACGGTCGCGGCGGGAGTGGCATGGGCGCTCACCCTGACCCGCCTCGAGCTCAGCCACGCCTATCCGTTCATGAGCCTCTCGTTCGTGTTCGTGCTGGTGTTCAGCGGGCTCCTCTTCAACGAGGCGCTTACGGCGGCGAAGGCGATCGGGATCATCCTGATCGGGCTCGGCCTCTGGGTGGGGAGCAGCAACATTTGAGGTCCCTGGGCCCGTGACGCTGGAGCGGGCGGCGGGATCTGCCGCGGCGAGCCCCCTCGCTGCTACCTGCGGATCCGAACCTCCGCTGGCGGCTGCACGCGGCTTCGATCGGCTCTATACTTAATAGTTTGCGTCGCGTCCATCGGCGATGAGCGCCCGGGGTTGAATCCGCTCACGCCCGCTACATCGGTCCCTTCACGGTGAGAATTCCATTCAATCAGCCGCTCGCGGCGAGGCGCGAGTTCGACCTGATGGCCGAGGCCGTTCGCAGCGGCCACGTCTCAGGCAACGGGCCCTTCTCCCATCGCTGCACCGAGCATCTCGAGCGCTCCCTCGGGGCCAGCCGGGTGCTGCTCACGCACTCCGGGACAGGGGCGCTCGAGATGGCCGCGATCCTCGCCGGCGTCGGGCCGGGGGACGAGGTGGTGATGCCCTCGTTCACCTTCCCCTCCGTCGCCAACGCGTTCGTCCTGCGCGGGGCGACGCCGGTGTTCGTGGACGTGCGCGAGGACACGCTCAACCTGGACGAACGCCTGGTCGAAGCCGCGATCACGCCCCGCACCCGGGCGATCGTGCCCGTCCACTACGGCGGGGTCGGCTGCGAGATGGAGGCGATCGGCGAGCTCGCCGCCGATCGCGACCTCGCCCTGATCGAGGACGCGGCACAGGCCTACGGCTGCGCGTGGAGGGGCCGAAAGCTCGGCACCTTCGGCCACGCCGCGGCGTTCAGCTTCCACGAGACGAAGAACGTGATCTCCGGCGAGGGCGGCGCGCTGGTCGTGAACGAGCCCGGTTGGGTCGAGCGCGCCGAGATCCTGCACGAGAAGGGGACCAACCGCGCCGCCTTCTTCCGCGGCGAGATTGACAAATACACCTGGGTCGACATCGGCTCCTCCTTCCTGGCCAGCGATCTCCAGGCGGCGTTCCTGCTCGCGCAGCTGGAGCGGGCCGATGAGATCGCGGCTGCCCGTCTAGCGATCTGGAGGGACTATCACCGCGGATTCGAGCCTCTCGAGGCCGAGGGGCTCCTGCGAAGGCCGATCGTCCCCCCGGAGGCCGAGCACGCCGGGCACGTGTACTACCTGCTGATGCCGAGCGGCGAGGAGCGCGACCACGCGATCGCTGAGCTCAGGGACCGGGAGATTCAGGCGGTGATCCACTACGTCCCTCTGCACTCCTCCCCCGCCGGCGTCCGATTCGGCCGGGCAAGCGGACCGATGCCGGTAACCGACAGTGTCAGCGAGCGCCTCCTGCGCCTGCCGCTGTGGATCGGCATGGACCGCGCAGACGTCGACGAGGTGGTCGCCGCCGTGAGCGAGACCGCGGCGCTGGCCGCCACCTGAGCCGCGAGGGCGCGAGACGAGATGACGCCGCCTCGGAATTGGCAAGCCGTAAACTGAACACCCCGGGCGCTTAGCTCAGTAGGGAGAGCGCCAGCTCGACAAGCTGGAGGTCACTGGTTCGAGCCCAGTAGCGCCC
>CAYZPZ010000069.1:0-9039 GCA_964480205.1 uncultured Conexibacteraceae bacterium | reverse complement strand
CAACCCGCGCTGGGCCGAGCTCGACCGTCGTCGCATCGGCCTGACCGGGCACTCCGCCGGGGGGGTCGCGGTGAGCCGGCTGGGCCAAGAGGACCGCCGGGTTTCGGCGATCGTCTCCTGGGACCGGGCGCAATCGGGACCGATGCCGGAGGAGCTGCCGCTTCGCACCCCAGGTCTCTTCCTCACCGCGGACTTCAACTGCCAGCGGGTCCCGGTCTGCCTTCCGGAGCGCCGCGAGGCGCCGCCGGACCCGCTCGGCCCCGGCAACAAGGACGAGGACTTCCAGCGCCTGCGCGCCGCCCGCGTCGACACGATGAAGGTGGCCTTGCGCGCCGCCACGCATCTCGACTTCACCGAGTGGCATCCGCTGAACGCGAGCCGCTACGGCGCTGTCACCACCCTCTACTACACCCTCGCCTGGTTCGATCGGTATCTGAAGGGCGCGAGCGACGGGCGCGTCGCCGCCGATGCGCGGCGCCGGCTCGTCGCCGAGCGCTTCGACGACTCGGCCGACGTGCACAACATCAGCACCGGCCGCTGGGACTCGGTGCGGTTGCGGAACCTGCCGGCGCGGATCGCCGGCCAGCCAGTCGCCGACCGCCTCAGCTTCCACTTCCGCTCCGGCTACTGGCTCGAGCGGGGCTCGCTGCGTTGCGAGCGGATGCGCGACGGCTGCGAGCGGCGCGGGCGCCCCTAGATCTACCTCCCGCCGGCTGGGACCCTCGCTCGGGCCGGGGTACCCTCGCGCCGTGGCCGGTCCCCAGCGCAGGCCCCATAGTCCCGACGAGGAGATCATCTACGCCGAGTGGCCGAGCGTGGCCGCGAAGCGCAGCGAGGCCGAGCGGCTGGAGCGCATCGAGCGCGAGCTGCGCACCGGCTTCGAGCGCCTGGCGGAGATCGGCCCGGCGGTGTGCATCTTCGGCTCGGCGCGAACCCGGCGCGACAGCCCCGAGTACGAGACCGTGCGGCAGACGGCCCGCGCGCTGGGCGAGTCCGGCCTCGGGGTGATCACCGGAGGAGGGCCGGGGACGATGGAGGCGGCCAACCGGGGAGCCCAGGAGGCGGGCGCGATCTCGGTCGGGCTCAACATCGAGCTGCCGCACGAGCAGGCGCTCAACGACTACGTCGACGTGGGCATCGAGTTCCGCTACTTCTTCGTGCGCAAGCTGATGTTCGTGCGCTACTCGAGCGCCTTCCTGGTCTTCCCCGGCGGCTTCGGGACGCTCGATGAGACCTTCGAGCTGCTCACCTTGATCCAGACCGGCAAGGCGATCGACCATCCCGTCGTCCTGCAGGGCTCGGAGTACTGGTCGGGTCTGATCGAGTGGATGCGGCTGCAGCTCCTGGAAGAGGACCGGATCTCGGCCCAGGACTTCGGCCAGGCCCAAGTGGCCGACGAGATCGACAATGTCGTCGAGGCGATCTGCACCGGGATCTGCCCCGGGCCCTGATGCGGGCTCTCGCCATCGTCCACCAGCGCGACGCGGGACCGGGCGTCTTCGCCGAGGAGATGCGCGCCCGGGGGGTCGAGACCGACCGGTGGCCGATCGATCAAGGCGGGGAGCCGCCCGGCGACCCCCTCCGCTACGACGCGGTGCTCACCTTCGGCGGTGCGATGGACGTCCACGAGCGCGAGGCCCACCCCTGGATCGAGCGTGAGCTGGAGCTGCTCACCGCGCTGCTCGACCGCCGCACGCCGCTGCTCGGCGCCTGCCTCGGCACCCAGCTGCTCGCCGAGGCCGGGGGCGGCGGGGTTCGCCGCGCGAGCGAGCCCGAGATCGGCTGGCATCGGGTTTCGGTGCTGCCCAAGGCGGAGGGCGATCCGCTGCTCGGCCCGCTGGCCCCTGGCGCGAGCGCCGGCCCTGGCGCCGGCGGATTCGAGGCCTTCCAGTGGCACAGCTACGAGGCGGTGCCTCCGTCCGGGGCGGTGGTCCTGGCTGACAGCGAGGTCTGCCCTCAGGCCTACCGGGTCGGCGAGCGTGCCTGGGGGATCCAGTTCCACGCCGAGGTCACCCGCGCCGACGCGGACAAGTGGACCTCGGAATATCGCGAGGACCCCGACGCGGTCAGGATCGGGCTCGACCCCGAGGCGCTGAAGGCGGAGACCGCCGCCAAGATCGACGCCTGGAACCGCTTCGGCCGCGAGCTCTGCGGGCGGTTCCTCGACGCCGCCGCCCAATGAACGTCCCGCAGTACCCCCGCGTAAGGGGGATTCCGGGACGTTCGATTCGCGCCGCCAAATGAACGTCCCGCACTACCCCCGCGTAGGGGGGATTGCGGGACGTTCGATGCGCTCAAGCCTGAGGGCTACCGCTGCGCCGCGGCGGGCGCGCCGCGATCACCTCTCCCCAGTCGGCATCGTCGATGCGGCCGGGCTCGGTGGTCTCGCAGAAGCGGTGGATCGCGTCCGCCAGCCCCTCGGGATCCTCGAGGTGGGGGAAGTGGGCGGCGCGGGGAAGGGTCTCGAAGTGGCTGCCGGGGATCGCCTTGTGGGCCTCGCGCCCGTGGGCGAGCGGGATCGTGTTGTCTCGCTCGCCCCAGACGATCAGGGTGGGGAACCGGGTGAGCAGGTAGAGCCGGTCGCGGGCGCTGACGTGCTGGCCGCGAACGTCGATCACCGAGCGTAGGGTCTGCAGGAAGGCCCGTCGCGCGCCCGGTTTCTCCAGTGGCCGCAGGGCGCGGACCACGGCCTTGAGGTACACGCCCTTGCCGCGCCCGCCGCGCTGCATCCGCTCGCCCAGCGCCCAGAGGGCGTCGAGCAGGCGGGGATGCGCCGCCGCCCACAGCCCGATCGCCGCGCCCGGCACCGCCGCCCCCCTGAGCATCGGGCTGACCTCGTGGCCCAGCCCACCGGACGAGACCAGCGCAAGCCGCTCGGTGCGCTGGGGGAACTGGTAGAAGAACTGCATCGCGATCCCGCCGCCCAGGGAGTGACCGACGATCGTCGCCCGCTCGACGCCCAGGGCGGCGAGCAGGTCGCGGATGCTCGAGGCATGAGCGCCGAGCGAGTAGTCGCCGCGCACCGCCGCCGAGTCGCCGTGGCCGAGCAGGTCGGGCGCGATCACCGTGTGGTCCTGGGCGAGCTGCAGCGCGACCTCTTCCCAGTGGCGAGAGGAGTTGACCATGCCGTGGATCAGCACCACCGGCGGGCCGCTGCCGGCCATCCGGTAGATCACCCGGTGCCCGTGGACCTCGGTCTCCCAGGGCAGGAACTCGAGTGGGTCGAGGGCGCCGCTCACCTGCGGCTCACCCTACCGCCGGGGCGCTCGCCTGTCAGCCGGGGCTACTGGGTGTCACCTAGCTACCCCTTGGCGAGCATTCCCTCGATCAGGGTCACGTACTCGACCAGATGGCGGCTGCCCAGGAACTGCCGGCGGACGCGCTCCCGCGCCGCGGTTCCCATCGCCTCCGCCAGCTCAGGGGCCCCGAGCAGGCGATCGATCGCCTCGCCTGCCTCGGTCAGGTCCTGAGGGTCGTCCAGAAGCACTCCGGAGACGCCATCCTCGATCTGATCCTGAATTCCACCGATCCGGCTCGCCACCACCGGCCGCGACTTCCACATCGCCTCGGCCACCGTCAGCCCGAACCCCTCGGCCAGGCTCTTCTGGACCACGACGTCGGCGCGGCGCTGCAGAGCGTTGACGATCGCGGCGTTCTCGTCGATGTCCTCCATCGGCAGCGAGGCGAGGTGCACGCGCTCCCTGCGGTCGGCGGGGAGCTCACGGCGCTGTGCCTGTACCTCCGCCAGAACCTCCGCCCCCTCGGGATCGTCGGCGACGCCCAGGACCGAGGGCCCGGCCAGGACCAGGTGGGCTCCCTCGTGGCGGCAATGGTCGTTGAAGGCCCGAAGCACACCGGCCGGGTCCTTGAGCCTGTCCCACCGCGAGACCTGGACCACCAGCGGCGCCCCTGCGGGGACGGGTTCGTCCTGGTCGAGCTCGGCCCGACGGTCAACCCGTCCCGGGCTGCCGTCGTGGCGCTGGAAGATCGGGGCGGAGCCGCCGTCGGCGGCGATGCGGGTCTGGGAGAGGATCGCGCCGACCGCGTCGGCCTCCATCTCCTGGTTCTTCGGGCTGAAGGCGTCGATCGAGGGAGCCACGACCCAGAGCTTGGACTCGTCCAGGCCCTCCCAGACGAAGCCGCGTCGCGAGAACACGTAGGCGTCGGCCTGCTTCACGTACCGCTCCAGAAAGGCCCACGCCGACCTGGCCAGCTCGTTGGGACGATCGAGGCCGATGTGGCAGCGCCAGACGATCCGGGCGCCGCGGGAGCGCAGCGGCTCTATCAGTCCGGCGGTCTGGGGGTCGTGCAGGTAGACGATGTCGTCGGGCCGGATCAGCCGCCCGAGCTGCTGGGAATGGTCCGCCAGGACCCGCTCGTAGACCGACCGCTCGGCCTCGCCCAGCTCGCCGCCGTCCCCCGGAGCCCCGTGCAGGTGGTTGTGGATCCGCTTGGTGACGCGGAAGAACTCCTTGTCGCCGCCGATCGCCACCCAGCGCACGTCGGTGCCGGCGCCCCTGGCGTAGGCGAGCAGCGACTGCAGCATCTCGGCGACGCCCCCACCGCGGGCGGTCGAGTTGACGTGCCAGATCGCCGTGCCCGCGAGCAGTCGGCGAGCCGTCGTCATGGCCTCCTCAACCTCGGAGTAATCGCCGCCCAGGAGCGCTCGGAACTGCTCGGGCGGCGCCGGGCTGATCGGGACCTCAGTCAGCGCCACGGGCAGGTCCTATCCGCTGGTGGCGGGCCCTCCATGCCCCGCAGTAGATCACGACTGGCCGTGGGCGGCCAACGCAGATGGGCGAGGGAAATCGGGGCGCCCGGATTTGAACCGGGGACCTCACCGACCCGAACGGTGCGCGCTACCAGGCTGCGCCACGCCCCGAGGTGGTCAAGGATAGAGGCGCGCCTTCACAGTCGTCCGCGCAGCGGATAGGTTGGCGCCATGACCGAAGGCGAGCGGATCATCACCGCCCTCTACGACGCCCTCGACAGCGGGGCCGGGGAGGCGATGGCCCTGCTGTATGCGCCCGACGCGCGATTCTCGGACCCGGCCTTCGGCGAGTTGAGCGGGGAGGAGACGCAGGACATGTGGCGGATGCTGACCTCGCGCGCCACCGACCTGGAGGTGGAGCTCGCCGAGCGCGAGGCCGACGGCGAGGCGGGCAGCGCTCGCTGGATCGCCACCTACACCTTCAGCACCGGGCGCCCGGTGGTCAACGAGATCGAGGCCCGGTTTCGGTTTCGCGACGGCAAGATCGTCGAGCACACCGATTCCTTCTCCTTCCATCGGTGGGCGCGGCAGGCCCTGGGGCCGGCGGGGTGGGTACTGGGGTTGTGGCCCTTCCGGCTGCTGGTTCGACGCCGCGCTCGCGCGGACCTGGAGCGCTTCCGCGCCTCGCGCCGCTGAGCTCGCCCGGCGTGCGCTTCCGGATCCTGACCATCGACGGAGGGGGAATCCGGGGCCTGATCGCGGCCCGGGTGATCGCCCGGCTGGAGCAGCGGATGAGCGAGGTCGCGGGCTCCGATCGCCGCATCGCCGACGCCTTCCACATGATCTGCGGCACCTCCACCGGGGGACTGCTCGGACTCGGGCTCACCGTTCCGGATCCCGACCGCCCCGATCGGCCCAAGCTGAGCGGGGCCCGGCTCGCCGAGCTCTACGTCACCGACGGCCCGCGCATCTTCGGCGGGCCCCTGGGGCGGCTGCCCTCGCTGTGGGGGTGGATCGCCCCCAAGCACTCTCCACGCAGGCTCCGCGAAGCGCTGCGTGAGCGCTACGGTGAGGCGCGCCTGCGCGACGCCCTGCGGGAGCTGATCGTCACCGCCTATGACATGCGCGAGCCCGGGCCCCACTTCTTCAAGCGCTGGCGCGTTCGAGCGGAGCCGGGGCGCGACGCCACCATGGTCGACGTCGGCCTGGCCACTGCGGCGGCCCCCACCTACTTCCCCTCGCACCGGCTCGGCGCGCGAGTCCTGATCGACGGCGGGGTGTTCGCCGCCAACCCGGTCGTCGCAGCGGTGGCCGAGGCGCTGAAGCGGCGCGGCCAGCCGCCCGCCGATCTGCGGCCTCAGGACCTGCTCCTGGTCTCGCTGGGAACCGGCCACTTCGAGGTCGGCTTCGAGCATCGTCAGGTGCGGCGCTGGGGCAGGATCGGCTGGATCTGGCCGCGCGGCGGCGAGCCGCCCTTGATCTCCACCTTCCTGGACGGCCAGTCCGACGCCGCCCACCACTGGGCCGATGTGCTGCTCAACCACGAGCCCGGCGGCGCGGCCATCGAGCCCTCCCGGATGGGGAGGGGGCCGCGCTACCACCGCTTCCAGGTGACGCTGCCGCGCGGCCTGGCGCTCGACGACGCATCCCGCTCATCGCTGGCGGAGCTCGAGGGGGCCGCCGAGCGGCTGCTCAGCGAGCGCGACGGCGAGCTGACCGAGCTGGCCCGGCGCCTGGCGGAGCCCGGTCCGCTGGGACCGGACCCGGTGTAGTGCCGCGCGCCTCGCCGGGCGTCAAGCGCAGGTAGCGCACGCCGAGCAGGGCCAGCAGCAGGCCGGCGGCGCCGATCCAGATGATCGGGTCCGCGAGCGAGAACCCCTCCAGGCGGCTCCCCAGATAGATGAAGTAGGCGGTGATCGGCAGGTAGCCGACGGCGGTGGTCCAGATGAAGCGGAGCAGGGGCACGTGGGCGGCGCCGCAGACGTAGCTGAGCAAGCTGAACGGCACGATCGGAACCAGCCGCGCGGCGAGCAGGAAGGTCACCCCGCCGCGCTCCATCAGGTGCTCCAGGCGCAGGAAGCGCTCCTGGCCGGCGAAGCCGTAGAGCAGCGGCCGGGCGGCGTGGCGGCCGATCCAGTAGGCCAGCACCCCGGAGAGCACCCAGGAGCCCATCACCAGAGGCAGCGCCGGGCCGAAGCCGTAGACGAAGCCCGCCGCCGCGTCGAGGATCTCGGCCGGGTACCAGACGACGGCGTGAACGATCGCCAGCCAGACCACCAACCCGACGCCCGCGGCGCCCAGGTCGCGCAGCTCGGTGCGGACCTCCGCGGTGTTGCCCCGGACAGCGTCCAGGATCGCCTCCCGAAGCGGGGGGATCAGAAACGCGACCGCCAGGCCCACGACGATGCCGCCGGCGGTGACCGCGACCCCGGTCCAGGTGCCTCCTCCCGGCGGCCCGCTGCGCACGATCGTTAGATTAGGGATCCAGCCCGCGCCGGCCCCACAGCCGAGCCCCCGGGCCGGCCACAGAATCCAAAGGAGGTCAGATGGCCTACGAGGTACCCGATCTTCCCTATGACTACGGTGCGCTCGAGCCGCACATCGACGAGCAGACGATGCGCGTCCACCACGACAAGCACCATCAGGCCTACGTCGACAAGGCGAACGCCGCCCTGGAGGGCACCGACTTCGAGGGCAAGGACGTCAACGAGATCCTCCAGAGCCTCAATGATCTGCCCGACGACAAGAGGACGGCCTTCCGCAACAACGGCGGCGGTCACTCCAACCACAGCTTCTTCTGGGAGATCATGAGCCCGGACGGCGGTGGAGAGCCCGAGGGCGATCTCGCCGACGCGATCAAGGACAAGTTCGGCTCCTTCGACGACTTCAAGGAGGAGTTCAAGAACGCCGGCGTCGGCCAGTTCGGCTCAGGCTGGGCCTGGTTGGTCCACGACGGCTCAGGCCTGGCGGTGGTCTCCACCCCGAACCAGGACACACCGGTCTCGGACGGCAAGACCCCGATCGTCGGCTGCGATGTCTGGGAGCACGCCTACTACCTCAAGTACCAGAACAAGCGCCCCGACTACATCGAGGCCTGGTGGAACGTGGTCAACTGGGCGAAGGCCGGCGAGCACTTCAAGGGAGCCAGCGGCTGACTCGGGGGGCCAGCCGGTGAAGGCGGCTCGCGAGCTGCGTTAGGGTCACCCGGCCCGGAGCCGCCGAGCCCTGCGTCAGGCCGGGACGGTCGGTTCGGCCGCTCGCGCCTGCTCCGGCAGCGGCAGCCGCTCGCTCGCTTCCTTCGCCGGCAGCCTGGCCATCGCCCGTTCGGCCAGGGCGGTGATCGTCAGCGAGGGGTTGACCCCGGGGTTGGCGGGGACCGCAGCGCCGTCGCAGACCAGCAGGTTGCGATAGCCGAAGGCCCGGTTGTCGGCGTCGACGACCCCGTGCTCGGGGTCGGCGCCGATCACGGCCCCGCCCAGGATGTGGGCGGTGGTGGGGATGTTGAGCAGGGACTCGGTCAGCCCGCCCTGCGCGGTGCCTCCGGTCTTTTCCTCGAACCAGCGGGCGACCGCCTCGGCGGCGGGGATGTAGGTGGGGTTGGGCTTCTCGGGATCCTGCTCGGTCTGCAGGCGCACCCCGCGGCCGAGCAGCCTGCGCTTGGGGCGCAGGCGGATCGCGTTGTCGAGCGTCTGCATCACCAGCAGGATCACCGTCCGCCGCGACCAGCCCCGCGGCCACAGCAGGCTCAGGAAGCGCAGAGGGTGCCGCAGCACCTGACCCAGCCACAGCAGCGGCCGCTTCGCTCGCGAGCCCTCGCCGGTGAGCAGGGTGAACAGAAAGCTCATCGAATCCGCCCGCGGACCGTAGGTGACCACCTCGACGTGCGTGTCGGGGTCGGGGTAGATGCTGGAGCTGATCGCCACCGACTTGGCGAAGTCGCGCTCGTCGCCGGGCGCCGTGACCGCGTTGATCGACTCGCTGTTGGTGCGCACCAGCTCGCCGAGCCGGTCCGAGAGCCGCGGCAGCGAGCCGCGGTGGCGGCAGTTCTGCAGCAGCTGGTTGGTGCCCAGGGCCCCGGCCGCCACCACCACGCCGTGGGCGGTCACGGTTGAGCGGCGCTTGCGCAGCCAGGCGCCGGCGCGCTCGCTCACGACCTCGTAGCCCGCCGAGCCGTCCTCGGCTCCGGTGAGGGGCCGCACGTCCGTCACCTGGCGCTCGGACAGGATCTCGACCCCGAGCTTCTCGGCGAACCAGAGGTAGTTCTTGCGCAGCGTGTTCTTGGCGTTGTGGCGGCAACCCACCATGCAGCTGCCGCAGCCGATGCAGCC
>CAYZPZ010000068.1:0-9231 GCA_964480205.1 uncultured Conexibacteraceae bacterium | reverse complement strand
CGTTGGAGGAGGTGCAGCAGTAATCGGTCTCCGCCTTGACCTCGGCCGAGGTGTTGACGTACATGACCACGACCGCGCCAGGGTGCTTGGCCTTCCAGGCGCGCAGCTGGTCGGCGTCGATCGAGTCGGCCAGCGAGCAACCGGCGCCGAGGTCGGCGATCAGCACGGTCTTCTCGGGGCAGAGGATCGAGGCGGTCTCGGCCATGAAGTGGACGCCGCAGAACTCGATCACCGAGGCGTCGGCATTGGCCGCCTGGCGTGAGAGCCCGAGCGAGTCGCCCGTGAAGTCGGCCAGCTGCTGCAGCTCGGGCAGCTGGTAGTTGTGGGCGAGGATGACCGCGTCGCGCTCGGCGGCGAGCGCGCGCACCTCGTCCGAGAGGACGCTGACCTCGTCCTCGCTCAGCTTGGCGGGAAGCTCATCGACGGTAGGCAGCTGCAGCATCAGCCTGGTCCTTTCTATGTTCGCCGCCCCGGCGCGAACCTCGCGCCTCGAGGCAAGCGAATGAACTGGGACAAAGGTTACCGCCCCGCCGCCCTAACCTGCCCTCCGTGCCCGAGCTGCCCGAGGTTGAGATCACCGCGCGACGTTTGTCGAGCGCCCTCGACGGAGCGGAGGTGGAGTCGGCGCTGGCCCCCGCGGTGGCCACGCTGAAGACTTTCGATCCCCCGCTCGAAGCGCTGTTCGGCGCACGGATCGAGGGGGTGCGCCGGATCGGGAAGATGCTGGCGGTGGACTTCACCACCGCCGATGGAGGGGAGCCGCTGACACTGCTGGTCCACCTGATGTCGGCGGGTCGCCTGCAGGTCTTCGAGAAGCGCGCCTCGCTCAAGGACCGCCGCTCCCGGCTGCTGATCCGGGTTAGCGGCGGCCGCGAGCTGCGCCTGCGCGAGTTCGGCACCCGGCAGTCGGCCTGGGCGAAGCTGCTGCGGCGCTCCGAGGTCGCCGAGGACGAGATGGTCTCCACCCTCGGTCCGGACGCCTTCCCTCCTCCCCCGCTGGAGCGCTTCGCCGAGCTGATCGACCAGCCCCGGCACCTGCACCCGCTGCTGCGCGACCAGCGCACGATCGCCGGGATCGGGCGCTCCTGGGTCGACGAGGTCCTCTGGCGGGCCCGGCTCTCGCCGTTCAAGAAGGGCTCGGAACTCACCGACGAGGAGGTCGCGCGCCTGCACGAGGCGCTGCCGGTGCTCGGCAACGTGGTCAAGCACTACGCGTCCGTGATCGGGGAGCAGGTCCCCGACAAGCTGCCGATGCCGCTGCAGGTGCACCGCCGCGAGGGTCAGCCCTGCCCGCGCTGCGGCACCACCATTGAGGCCGTCTTCTTCTCCGAGCACCAGACCAACTACTGCCCCGCCGAGCAGACCGGCGGGCGGGTGCTCAAGGACCGCCGCCTCTCGCGGCTGCTCAAGTAGGCGGACGGGCTCACGCCGAGCCCGGGTCGAGTCCTGCTGCCCGGCGGGCGTCGTCGAGGTCGGGATGGACCTCGAGCCGCGTCACCTTGCCCTCCCGCACCTCGATCACGTGTCCGACGTGGATCGTGGTCTCGACCCCGCTGCCCTTGCCGCGGGTATGCGTGTTGACGAGGACCAGATAGCAGCCGGAGCGGCCCCCCTCCAGGATCCGCTGGGGCTCGGGCCGGAACTGATCGAAGCCCTCCCTGTAGGCCTCGAGACCCCGCTCGATCGCCTCCCGGCCTTTGCGCGGGCTCGGCTCCGGAGCATACGAGGGCGGCACCCACTCGACGTCCTCGGCGACCTGGTCGAGGAAACCCCCCAGGTCGTCGAAGTCGAACGCCTCATAGGCCGAGCGGATCACCTCGACGTCGGGGCCGTGGGCCTCCTCTCCGGGAGCCATCAGCGCCCCACCATCCGACGCGCCAGTCCCCTGGCGATGGTCAGCGGGTGAGAGGCGACGGTGCCGATTCGCCCGACGAGGCTGAGCGGGTCGCGGGCGACGCCTAGCTGGCGCAGGATCGTGCCCGAGTCGAAGTAGACGCGCTCGCAGATCAGCCGGTCGCTGTCGAAGACGAAGACGGCGAGGATCGGCAGCTCGAAGCCGCGCCCGGTCGGGGGCAGCCCGCCGAGGGGGCCCTGGTGGGTGCCGCGCACCACTGCCTCGACCAGCACCGCGTCCTCGGCGTGGTGCAGCGCCAGCAGCTCATTGCGCTGGTCGGGGAAGGCGCGACGGGTCCGCGCGAAGTACTCCATTACCTCCTCGGGCCCGTCGTAGACCTCGCCGGTGCCCACCAGCTCGTAGCGAGGCTGATCGAAGGTCTGCAGGGTGGCGTCGAACTCATGGCGGTTCTCGGAGTCCATGTGCTCGCGCACGATCGCCTCGCGCTTGCGGCGGAGCATGGCGCCCGGGGCCATGGCTACCTGCCGATCGCGCGGCGGATCAGGCCGCGCCCGATCGTCAGTGGGTGCGCCGCCAGCGTTCCCAGCCGGCCGGTGAGGCTGAGCGGATCGCGGGCCACGCCCAGCTGGCGGAGCAGATCGGTGGCGTCGAAGTAGACCCGCTCGCAGATCAATCCGTCTCGGTCGAAGACGAAGATGGCGAGGAAGGGCAACTCGAAGCGCCGGCCCGTCGGGGGCAGCCCGCGGAAGGGCCCGGTATGCGTCCCGCGCGCGATCGCCTCCATGAGCACCGCGTCTTCGGCGCTGTGCAGCTCGGTGATCTCGACCCTCTGGTCGGGGAAGGCGCGGTCGAGCTGGCGCCAGTGCTCCATCACCTCGTCTGGGCCGTCGTAGACCTCGTCGGTGGCCACGTACTCGTAGCGGGGATGGGCGAAGGTGAGCAGGGCCTCGTTGTAGGCGCCGTCGTTCTCGGCCTCGACGTGTTGGCGGACCACCGCCTCCCGCTTGCGCGTCGCGCTGTCGGTGAGGATCGCCACCACCTGACTCTATCCGGGTCGCATCCGCGCTCAAGCGGGCTCCAGCTCCAGGCTCAGATCCAGCGCCGGGGCGGAGTGGGTCAGCGCCCCGACCGAGATGTAGTCCACCCCCGTGGCGGCGACCTCGGCGACGCCGCCGAGGTCGACGCCGCCCGAGGCCTCGAGCTCGGGAGCGCCATCACCGGACCTCCGCGCCAGGGCTACCGCCTCGCGCAGCTGCTCGGGGCTCATGTTGTCGAGCAGCAGCCGGTCGGCGCCCGCCCCCACCGCCTCGGCCACCTGCTCCAGCGTGCTGCACTCGAGCTCGATCTGCAGCTCGGGATGGGCCTTCATCGCCCGGCTCACCGCCTCGGTGACGCCCCCGGCGAGGGCGATGTGGTTGTCCTTGATCAGGATCGCGTCGTGCAGGCCCATGCGGTGGTTGAACCCGCCTCCCGCCACCACCGCCGCCTTCTCCAGCTCGCGCAGCCCCGGCGTCGTCTTGCGGGTGTCCAGGATCCGCGCGCCGCTGTCGTCGGCCTCCCGGACGAAGCGCGCGGTCAACGTCGCCACCCCCGACAGATGGCTGAGCAGGTTGAGCGCGGCTCGCTCGCCGGCGAGCAGGGCCCGCGCCGGGCCCGCGGCTCGCGCCGCCGCTGCCGGGACCTTGTCCCGCCACTGGCCCTCGACCAGCAGCGGGTCGAAGCTCACGGCGCCGGCCTGCTCCAGTGCCTCGCGCGCGACGTCGAGTCCGAACAGGACGCCGGGCTGCTTCTGCACGATCGAGGCCCTCGCCCGCGCGTCGGCGGCGACGAGGGCCTCGGAGGTAACGTCGCCGGGCCCGACGTCCTCGGCCAGGGCGCGGGCGACGACCTCACGGACTGCGTCTGTGGGACGTTTCATGGGCGGATGGCAAAGCTACCGCCGTTCCAGGAGCTGATCGACGAGCATGGCAAGGACGTGCTCGGCTTCCTGGTGGCGTCGGTGGGCCCGATCGACGCCGAGGACTGCTTTCAGGAGACCTTCATCGCCGCGCTTCGCTCCTACCCGCGACTGACCGACGCCCGCAATCTGCGCAGCTGGGTTCTGACGATCGCCCACCGCAAGGCGATCGACCATCACCGGGCGGGCTCGCGCCGCGCTCTTCCCTCGGGCGACGCCGAGCAGGTCGGCGGCGGGGTAGCGGTCGAGGATGGCTCGCTTGCCGAGGTGGCGCGGGACGGCGAGCTGTGGAAGCTGGTCGGCGCGTTGCCGCCCAAGCAGCGCAGCGCCGTGGTGCTCCGCTTCGCCACCGATATGGCCTACGGGCGGATCGGGGAGATCCTCGACTGTTCCGAGGCGGCGGCGCGCAGAAACGTCCACGAAGGTCTAGAGAAGCTGAGAGGTGAGCTGAGATGACCGATGCGAGCATGAGCGATCTGGAGAGGGCGCTGCGGGCGAGCCCCGAGGGGGCGGATCTGGAGCGGGCTACCCGCGGTCTGCTCGCCCGGGCGGAGCGAGATGGGCTGATCGAGGTCGCCTACAGCTACGTCGACTCGCCCTTCGGCAAGATGATGGTCGCGGGCACCGATCGGGGCATCGTCCGGGTCGCCTTCCCCCACCGGCCCTTCGACGCGCTGCTGGAGCAGATCGCCGAGCTGATCTCGCCGCGCGTGCTGGAGGCGCCGAAGCGGCTGGACGAGGCGCGCCGCCAGCTCGACGCCTACTTCGAGGGCAGGCTCCGCGATTTCAACCTGCCACTCGACTGGCGCCTCACCCGCGGCTTCCAGAACCGCGCCCAGCACGCGATCGCGCGCATCCCTTACGGCCAGACCCGCAGCTATGGCTGGATCGCCGAAAAGGCCGGCAACCCCCGCGCCTTCCGCGCCGCCGGCACCGCCTGCGGCGCCAACCCCCTCCCCCCGATCGTGCCCTGCCACCGGGTCCTTCCGGCCACCGGCGGCATCGGCAGCTATGGCGGAGGCCCGGAGATGAAGAAGGCCCTGCTGGAGCTCGAGGGCGCCCTCGCCGACTAGCGCGAGGCCGGGAAGACCGCCATCGTGGCCGTGAACCCGTGCAGGAAGTTGCGCCCACCGACGGGGCCGATCTCGCCGGCGCAGAAGAAGCCGGCGGCGGGGGCGGCCAGGGCGTCCTCGAGCGTGGCCGCATCGTGATCGGGGAGATCGAACATGTGCGAGCCGCGGCCGTTGCAGGTGAAGAGCAGGGCGCCGGCGGCTCCCTCGGCGCCCAGGGCCAGCGACTGATCGCGCAGGGCCGCCCTTAGGTCTTCGTCGGCCGAGGCGGCGTCGCGCACGTGAAGCCGCACGGTCTGACCCAGGCGCACCGCCTCGCCGATCGCCAGCGACCCGCTGTCTCGGTCGGCGCCGACGATCGGGCGGACCAGGAAGTCGCCGCGCTCGTAGGAGGGCTGGTTCTCGTCGATCACCACCCCGAGCAGGACCCCGCTCGCCGCCAGCGCCCGCTCGCGCTCGGGCAGCGAGCTGATCACCTCGCCCAGCCGCTCCAGCGCGGGCCGGCCAGCGAGCTCACCGATCACGTTCGCCTCGGCGGCGGTGATCGTCATCTCGGGGCCGACCGGCGCGGCGCCCTGCGAGACGCAGGGCAAGAGCTCGACGCCGGAGATCGCCGCCGCCACCGCGCCGCCCGAGTGCACCTCGCCGCCGTGCAGCAGCACCCCCGCGCCCGCGAAGGCCGCGCTGGCGAGGCCGCCCAAGGCGGGCGTTCCGGGGCGGCGCCGCTCCAGCTCGCCGAGCAGCACCTCAGGGGGGAAACTGTAGGGGTCGGCGAGCACCAGCAGCGACTCGGGCTCGAACTCCGGGGGAAGGCCGAGCAGCCTGAAGCCGTCGGCTTCGCGCTCGGCGCTGACGTGGAAGGTGGAGACCTCGGCATCGGGCAGCGATGCCGCCCAGACCACCAGCCCGGGACCCTGCTCCATCTCCCGCCCGCCCGCCACCGTGCCGCCGGCACCGCAGCCGATCAGATCTCGCGGGCCCAATCGCTCGTGCACCTCGGAGAGCACCCATTTGGCCATCGGCAGGTGCTGCGAGGAGGCGAAGACGAGGCAGAGGTCGCAGGCGCTGCCCAGCGAGGCGGCCGCTCGGTCGGCCGCCTGGGCCGCGGCCTCGACCGGATCGTGGCTCTCGGAGGCCCCGACGGCGATTCGGGTCGGCGAGCGTTGGGAGCTCACCACTAACCCGCTGCCGCCGTTGACGCGAGGGTGCTCTGCCGAGAGCAACCCGTCATGTGCTGGAGGAGGCAGCGGCTTGATTCAGGTACTCGCGCACGAAGCCGTCGAGGTCGCCGTCCAGGACCCGCTGGGCGTCGCCGATCTCATGCCCGGTGCGGTGGTCCTTGACCCGCTGATCGGGGTGCAGGAAGTAACTTCGGATCTGCGAACCCCACTCCGCCGATTTGACCTCGCCGCGCTCGGCCGCCAGCTCCTCGGCGCGCTTTCTCTCCTCGGCCTCCAGCAGGCGCGCTCTGAGCAGCTGCATCGCGACCGCCTTGTTCTGGGTCTGCGAGCGCTCGTTCTGGCACTGGACGACGATCCCCGTGGGCTGATGGGTGATCCGCACTGCCGAGTCGGTCTTGTTGACGTGCTGGCCTCCGGCGCCGGAGGCGCGGTAGGTGTCTACCCTTAGCTCGGCCTCGTCGATCTCCACCTCCACGTCGCCCTCGACCAGCGGAGCGACGTCGAGCTGGGCGAAGCTGGTGTGGCGGCGCGCAGAGGAGTCGAAGGGGGAGATCCGAATCAGGCGGTGCACCCCGCGCTCGGCGGCGAACAGGCCGTAGGCGTTCTCGCCGCGTGCGATGAAGGTCGCCGACTTCAGCCCGGCCTCCTCCCCGGGCGAGGCCTCCTTCATCTCCACCTTGAAGCCGCGCCGCTCGGCCCAGCGCAGGTACATCCGCAGCAGCATCTCGGCCCAGTCCTGGGAGTCGGTGCCCCCCGCCCCGGCGTTGACCGCGACCACCGCGTCGCCGGCGTCGTAGGGGCCGGAGAACAGTCGCTCCTCCTCGAGATCCTGCAGCCTGTCCTGAACCGAGTCGAGCTGGCGCACGAGCTCGGCTGCCATCTCCTCGTCCTCGGCGGCCAGCTCGGCGAGTTCGTCGAGATCGCCTATGTCGGACTCCAGCCGGCGGAAGGACTCGAGCCGACGCTGGGTGCGGGCGTGCCTGGCGGATGTCTCGGCCGCCGGACCCTGCTCGTCCCAGAAGCCGGGCCGCTGCATCTCGGCCTCCAGTCCCTCCACCTGGCGCTCCAGCGAGGCCGGGTCAAAGGTAATCCGCGAGCAGCTTCATCTGCTCACGGATCTGGGCGAGCCGCGCGGGAACCTGGTCGCTGGAGACGGCTCCGGCCATAGGCACAGCGTAGTCCCGCCGGCAGCGGGGCGGCGAGGCTCCTGGGACAATCCGGTCGTGCTCGGCCTCGGGGTGATCGGCGTATCAGGCGCGACCGCCTGCGGCCGCTAGGCCCCGTGGCACTTCTTGTACTTCTTGCCCGAGCCGCACCAGCAGGGGTCGTTGCGGCCGATCTTCTCGCGCTCGTCCTTGACCACGGTCTCCTGCTCGGCAACCGAGGGAGCGCCGTTGCCCCCCCGCCCGTCGCCCTCGAGTGCCTGGCCGGCCGCGACGCCCGCTCCCGCCGTGGTGGCGACCGCCGCCTGACCCAGGGCGGATGGCTGCTCGGGGCCGCCCCCTGAGTACTCCACCTGGCGGGGACCCTCGGCCGGGGCGAGCTCGTCGGTGGCCCGCGGAGCAACCTCGACCTCCACGTGGAAGATCAGCCGGGCGAACTCCTCCCAGATCGAGTTCATCAGCACCTGGAACATCGAGAAGCCCTCGTTCTTGTAGGCGACCAGGGGATCGATCTGCGCGAAACCGCGCAGGTGGATCCCCTCGCGCAGGTAGTCCATCTCCGAGAGGTGCTCGCGCCAGCGGTTGTCGATCAGCTGCAGCAGGATCGCCCGCTCGAGCTCGCGCATCACCTCGCCGCCGAAGTCGGCCTCGCGGCGGTCGTAGGAAGCGAGGGCGTCGGCGATCAGCCGCTCGCGCAGGCTCTCGCGGTCGGTCTCCTCCGGCCGCAGGCCCGAGAGGTCGACCTCGGAGGGCCAAAGCTGGGCCACCTGTGTCTGCAGCCCGCCCAGGTCCCACTCCTCGAAGACGTCGCCCGGCGTGTAGTCATCCAGCATCCGGCTGACCACCAGGGCGAGCTGCTCGCGGGCGACGTCGGACATGTCCTTGCCCTCGAGGACCTCCCGGCGGTACTTGTAGATGATCCGCCGCTGCTCGTTCATGACGTCGTCGTACTCGAGCACCCGCTTTCGGATCAGGAAGTTCTGCTGCTCGACCTTCTTCTGGGCGCCCTCGATCGTCTTGGTGAGCATCTTCGCCTCGAGTGCTTCCTCCTCGCCCTGCTCGTTGACCGGCCCGAGCCGGTCGAGGATCTTGTAGATGCGCTCGCCTGCGAACAGCCGGATCAGGTCGTCCTCGGCCGAGAGGAAGAAGCGCGACTCGCCGGGGTCGCCCTGGCGCCCGGAGCGCCCGCGCAGCTGGTTGTCGATCCGTCGCGACTCGTGGCGCTCGGTGCCGCAGATGAACAGGCCGCCGAGCTCGCGGATCTCGTCGGCCTCGGCCGCGCACTGCGGAGTGAGCCGCTCCTCCATCTCCTGCAGCTCCTCCTCATAGCCCTCGTCGGTGGGCTTCAGCCCGAGCTTGGTCAGCTCGTGCTTGGCCATCTGCTCGGCGTTGCCCCCGAGCTTGATGTCCACTCCGCGACCGGCCATGTTGGTGGCGATCGTCACCGCGCCCTTGCGGCCGGCCTGGGCGATCGTCTCGCCCTCCCGCTGGGCGTGCTCGGGCTTGGCGTTGAGGATCACGTGCTCGATCCCGCGCTTCTTGAACTCGGCCGACAGCATCTCGGAGATCTCGACCGAGACCGTGCCCACCAGGACGGGCTGGCCGGCCTGATTTCGACGCTCGATCTCGTTGACCACGGCGCCCCACTTGCCGTTCTTGGTCTTGAAGATCGCGTCGTTCTGGTCGGCCCGGATCATCGGCACGTTGGTCGGGATCTCGACCGTGGGGACCTTGTAGATCTTCATGAACTCCTGGGCCTCGGTCAGCGCCGTGCCCGTCATCCCCGAGAGCTTGTCGTAGAGGCGGAAGTAGTTCTGCAGGGTGATCGTGGCCAGGGTCTGGTTCTCCTCGCGGATCGAGAGCCCCTCCTTGGCCTCGATCGCCTGATGCAGCCCCTCCGACCAGCGCCGTCCCTCCAGGATGCGGCCGGTGAACTCGTCGATGATCATCGCCTGGCCGTCGACCACCGCGTACTCGGTGTCGCGCCTGTACAGCGACTCGGCCT
>CAYZPZ010000067.1:0-9269 GCA_964480205.1 uncultured Conexibacteraceae bacterium | reverse complement strand
AATTCGTGCATACAGCGGCGGTCGAAGGCAACCGGCACATACCGGCCGGTCCGGCCCCGCGCCAACCTCGCCAGCAGGTAATTGGCGTTCAGCACCGCCGTCTCCGAGGCCTCCGCCAAGCCGTCGGAGCCGAGGCTGAGGATGTAGGCGTAGGAGCGCACGAAGACGCCGAAGTTGCCCTGGAAGCCGCGCAGCCGCCCGATCGACTTCGGACGGTCGTAGTCGAGGTCGAAGGCGGGCTGGCCGTTGGCTCCCTCACGGCGCACGACCTGGGGTCGCGGCAGGAAGGGCTCGATCCGCTCGGAGACGGCGATCGGGCCGGCCCCCGGGCCCCCGCCCCCGTGGGGCTGTGAGAACGACTTGTGCAGGTTGACGTGGACGATGTCGAAGCCCATGTCGCCCGGGCGGCTGCGGCCCATGATCGCGTTCAAGTTGGCGCCGTCGTAGTAGAGGGTCCCCCCCATCCCGTGCACGATTTCCGCGATCTCGGCGATGTTCTCGTCGAACAGCCCGAGCGTGTTCGGGTTGGTCAGCATCAGGCAGGCGACCTGGTCGTCGGCCTTGGCCCGAAGGTCGTCGAGCTCGATCCCGCCGCGCTCGTTGGTCTCGAGCTTCACCACCTCGTAGCCGGCCATGGTCACCGTCGCCGGGTTGGTGCCATGGGCGGTGTCGGGCGTCAGCACCTTGGTCCGCTCGGTGCCTCGGTCGGCGTGGTAGGCGCGGGTGAGCAGCAGGCCGGCGAGCTCGCCGTGCGAGCCGGCCGAGGGCTGCAGGCTGACGTGGGGCAGCCCGCAGATCTCCGCGAGCGAGGCCTGTAGCAGCCACATCAGCTCGAGGGCCCCTTGGGCCCGGCGCGGCTGCTGCGCGGGATGCAGCCGGGCGTGCCCGGGGAGCGCCGCCACCCGCTCATTCAGCCTGGGGTTGTGCTTCATCGTGCACGAGCCGAGCGGGTAGAAGCCGGTGTCCAGGTCGAAGTTGCGTCGCGAGATCCGGTTGTAATGGCGGACGATCTCAGGCTCGGAGACTTCCGGCAGCTCGGCGGGGCGCTCTCGCAGGAGCCGCTGCGGGATCAGCTCCTCGAGCGGCGCCTCGGGTACGTCCGCGCGGAGCGGGGCCGCCGCGCGCCGACCTTCGACGGACCGCTCGAAGATCGTCGTGGCGCGCTCTCGCTGCATCGGGGTCTCGTCACCGTTCGGGCGCGCGGCGCCATCCGCGGCGGCCCCCTGACGGTTCGGGCCCGCGCTCACGACGCCACCCCATCGGTCAGGGCCGCGCCGGCCCGGCTCTCGGCCACCGCGGCACCGAGAACGTCGACCAGGCGGTCGATGTCGGCGCGGCCACGGCGCTCGGTCAGCGCGACCAGCAGGCCATCCTCGTGCTCGGGGTAGTCGCGGGCGAGCGGGTAGCCGGCGCCGATCCCGCGCGCCGCGCACCGCTCCAGCACCTCCTCCACAGGTGCTCGGAGCCGCAGCGCGAACTCCCGCACCACCGGGGCGTCGTGCAGCGGCTCCACCCCATCGAGGGCGGCGAGGCGATCGCGGGCGTAGGCGGTGCGGCGCGCCAGCACCTCGCCGAGCTCGACGAAGCCCCGCTTCCCGAGCCAGGCGAGGTGGACGATGCCCGCCAGCGCGTTCAGCGCCTGGGCGGTGCAGATGTTGTGCGTGGCCTTCTCCCGCCGGATGTGCTGCTCGCGGGTCTGCAGGGTGAGCACGAAGCCGCGGCGCCCGTCCACGTCGGCCGTCTCGCCGGCGATCCGCCCCGGCATCCGGCGGATGTGCTCGGTGGTGGCGCAGAAGAAGCCGAAAGATGGCCCGCCGTAGTCGAGCCGGTTGCCGAGCGGCTGGCCCTCACCCACCGCGATGTCGGCGCCGCACTCGCCCGGGGGCCGCAGGATCGAGAGCGCGATCGGGTCGCAGGCCACGACCACCAGCGCCCCCCTCTCCTTGGCGGTTGCGGCGAGGGCCTCGACGTCCTCCACCGCGCCCAGGAAGTTGGGCTGCTGCAGGAAGACGGCGGCGGTCTCGTCGTCGATCGCCCCCGCCAGGGCGGCCGCGTCGGTCCGTCCGCCCTCCAGGTCGACCTCAACCAGCTCTGTGCCGAAGCCGGCTCCGTGAGTGACCAGCGACTCGCGGCTGTGCGGATGAAGCCCGCGGGAGGCGACCAGCTTGCCGCGGCCGGTGGCGCCGATCGCCAGGTAGGCCGCCGAGGCGGCCGCCGAAGGGCCCTCGTAGAGCGCCGCGTTGGAGACCGGCAGCCCGGTCAGCTCCGACATCCCGGTCTGGAACTCGAACATCACCTGCAGGCCACCCTGGGAGATCTCGGGCTGATACGGCGTGTACGGGGTGAGGAACTCCGAGCGGCCGGTGATCGCGTCGACGATCGCCGGCACGTAGTGGTCGTACATGCCGGCCCCGAGGAAGCTCACCTCGGACTCGGCATCGACGTTCCGGGCGGCCAGCTCGCGCAGGCGCTCGTAGGCGTCCTGCTCCGACAGCCCGGCAGGGAGCTCCAGCGCCCTGCCCAAGCGCAGGCCCTCGGGGATGTCCTCGAACAGCTCGTCGATCGAGGCGGCGCCGATCGCCTCGAGCATCTGCCGGCGATCGACCTCGGTGGCGGACGTGTACCGGGTCACGGGCGACCCATCGTAGTGACGGCCTACTCGGAGCTCTCCAGCATCTGCTCGTAGGCGGCGGCGTCCATCAGCTGCTCGGCCTCCGAGGCCTCTGAGAGCCTGACCTTGACCAGCCAGCCCTCCCCGTAGGGGTCGGAGTTGATCTTCTCCGGGTTCTGCTGGGCCGCCTCGTTGACCTCCGTGATCTCGCCCGAGAGAGGCGCGTAGACATCGGAGACCGCCTTCACCGACTCGACCTCGGCGTAGGCGGAGTCCTTGTTGATTTCGGTACCCACCTCGGGCGGATCGAAGAAGACGACCTCGCCCAGGGCGTCCTGGGCGTACCAGGTGATTCCGAAGGTCGCCTGCTCTCCTTCGATCCGGGCCCAGTCGTGTTCGGGGTGGTAGCGAAGCTCTTCGGGATAGCTCTGGTCGGCCAAGTGTCCTCCTCGGTGGGGTCCGCGGAACCTAATCCTTCTCGTAGAGCGGCACCTTCTCGACCCGGGCGGCTCGGCGTCTGCCGCGCACGTCGATCTCGACCTTGGTGCCGGGCTCGGCCAGCTCGGCGTCCACGTACGCCATCCCGATCCCCACCTCGAGTGTGGGAGAGAGGGTGCCGCTGGTCACCTCGCCGACCGCACGGTCGCCGTCCATCACCGGGTTCCCCTGCCGGGGTATCCCCTGGCCGGTGATCACGAAGGGGACCAGCTTCTGGGCGGTGCCCTCTGCCCGCTGTCTCGCGCACACCTCCGCGCCGACGAAGCCGGTCCTCTCCTCGACGATCCAGCCGAGGTTGGCCTCGATCGGCGTCCGCTCGGTGGTCAGCTCGTTGCCGTAGAGGCAGTAGTTGACCTCCATCCGCAGGGTGTCGCGCGCGCCGAGCCCGGCGGGGGTCGCCCCAGCCAGCACCAGCTCCTCCCAGAGGGCGGCCGCCTCGTCCGGAGGGACGAGGATCTCGACCCCGGCCTCGCCCGTATAGCCGGTGCCGCAGACCAGCGCATCGCCGGTGGCCAGGTTCATGTCGGCGGTCCGGAAGCGCTTGGGCAGCTCGCCCTGCGCCAGCGAACCGACGATCTCCCGCGCCCTCGGGCCCTGCACCGCCAGCATCGCGTAGTCGTCCAGGCGGTCGTGCGCCTCGGCCTCGAATCCCTCCGCGTGGGTGCGGAACCAGGCCAGGTCTCGCTGGTGGTTGGACGCGTTGGTGACGGTCAGGTAGTGGTCGTCACCGAGCCGGTAGGTGAAGAGGTCGTCGAGGGTGCCGCCATCCTCCTGGCACAGGCACGAGTACTGGGCCCCGCCCACCTCGAGCTTGGACACGTCGTTGCTGAGCAGCCGCTGAAGCAGCTCCAGCGCCTGCGGCCCCTCGGTCTCGATCTCGCCCATGTGGGACACGTCGAAGACGCCGCAGTCGCTGCGCACGGCCAGGTGCTCGGATCTGATCCCGGCGTAGTGCACCGGCATCTCCCAGCCGGCGAAGTCGACCAGCTTCGCCCCGGCGTCGAGATGGGCCTCGTACAGGGGGGTGCGCTTCAGGGTCCCGGCTTCCACGGCCCGGACCCTAGTACCCCCTACTTCAGGAAGTCCGGAACGTCGATCTCCGAGTCGGAGATCCGCAGGTCGCCGATCGTCTCGCGGTCGGGCTCCGCCCCCGGCGTGGGCGCGGCCCCGCCCCGGCGCCGTCCGGCGTCGCGCCCCCGGCGGCGGGTGGCGAACGGGGGCCCCTCGCGCTCGCGCTCCTGGCGCAGGAACTCCGGGGCGCGGGCGGTCAGCTCGAATCCCTCGAAGCCCGTGGCGATCACGGTGACTCGGACCTCCTCGTGCAGCGAGGAGTCGACCACCGCCCCGAAGACGATGTTCGCGTTTGAGTCGGCGGTCTGCATCACCATCCGGGCGGCCTCGTTGACCTCGAACAGGCCGAGGTCCTCGCCGCCGGTGACATTGAGGAGCATCCCCTTGGCGCCGTCGATCTTCTCCTCTATCAGCGGCGAGGTGATCGCGTGCTTGGCGGCCTCCACGGCTCGGTTCTCGCCGGAGCCGTGCCCCACTCCCATCAGGGCCGAGCCGGCCTGGTGCATGACCAGCCGCACGTCGGCGAAGTCGAGGTTGATCAGCCCCGGGATCGTGATCAGGTCGGTGATCCCCTGCACGCCCTGGCGCAGGATGTCGTCGGCCTCGCGGAATGCCTCGAGGATGGTGGTGCGCCGCTCGACGATTTGGAGCAGCTTCTCGTTGGGCACGGTGATCAGCGTGTCGACCTCGCTGCGCAGACGGTCGATCCCCTCCTCGGCGATCGCCATCCGCTTCTTGCCCTCGAACTCGAATGGCTTGGTGACCGCGCCGACGGTCAGCGCCCCGATCTCCTGCTTGGAGATCTCGGCGATGATCGGAGCCGCCCCGGTACCCGTTCCGCCTCCCTCGCCGCAGGTGATGAAGACCATGTCGGCGCCCTTCAGCGCCTCCTTGATGTCGTCGCGCGACTCCGCCGCCGCGCCCGCCCCGACCTCCGGATTCGCCCCCGCCCCCAGGCCCTTGGTCAGGTTGTGGCCGATGCCGATCTTGACGTCGGCGTCGCAGGCCTGCAGGGCCTGCGCGTCGGTGTTGCAGGCGATGAACTCGACACCGCGCAAGCCCGCGTCCACCATGCGGCTGACCGCGTTGGAGCCGCCGCCGCCAACGCCCACGACCTTGATTACCGCCAGATAAGAGGTCTCCATTTGAGTTGGTGTCGCTCCGAAGGACCGCGGAAGGCCTGGACCGGCATCCCGCGCTTAGCCCGAAAGTACGGGAAGAATGCGCCCCTGTCAACGCGCCCCGGCGCCTGAACTCTCAAGTCTTGCTTTAGAGTTCTCGCCCGGTAAGGCTCGTATCGAGGTCGAGGTTGAGAGTCACTTGACCCTGGGATTTGTGCCTGCAAACCAGGGGTTTTCCGGTGGCCGCGCGACCGCTCGGCGCCGGCGGGTCGGGCGGTCCTGGGCGCCTCCGAGCGTGCAGGACGCGTTGCAGCCGTCCCGCGCTCTGCCCCTTGGTTCAGCCTCCGCTCACCGGCCGCTCGGGAACCCGGACGTCCACGTAGGCGGGAGAGCCCCGCTCGGGTTCGGTCAGCACCGCGGCCACGGCCCTCCACTTGCGCTCCGCGTCGGAGCCGTCGCCGAAGCGCAGCTCCGGCGCATCCTCCATCACCACGACCACGCCGCCGCGATCCTCCGACCAGCTTGCCGAGTCGATCGCACCGCGAAGCTGCTCGGGCGCGGCCCCGACGATCGCCGCCTGGGCGGCTCCCTCGGCGTCCAGCCGACCGGACTCCTCGGCTCCCTCGATCAGCGGCAGCTCGGCGGTATCGGCCTCCAGGCGCCGGAGCAGGTACGCGTCCGCGGAGACTGCGACGGCCTCGCCGCCGAGCTCGACGCGCGCGACCGGAGGGCGCTCGGTGACGGTCACCGTCAGCTTGTGCAACAGCGTGGTGTCGGCCTTGACCGAGGCCACGGTCGGGAACTGGGAGACCGCCGTCCGCAGCTTCTCGTCGTCGATGTTGAGGGTGGTCATCCCCTGCGCCGCCTCGCTGACCGCCGCGCCGATCTGCTCAGCGTCGGTGCTGGCCCCCTTCACCTCGACCTGCTCCACCGCGAACAGGGAGGAGTCGCGCAGCCACAGGTAGTAACCGGCGACCAGGACGAGCCCGAGCAGGCCGAGGGCGATCAGGCGCCGGCGCCAGAGCCGGGCGGCGGTCACTGGTCGAGCTCCCACTCCGCGGGCCAATCGACCTCGCCCAGGAGCTGGACCTCCGGCTCCAGCCTGACGCCGAAGCGCTCGTGCACCCGGCGGCGGGCCGCCGCCATCACAGCCAGCACGTCGGCGGTGCTCGCCTCCCCAGTGTTCTCGACGAAGTTGGCGTGCTTCACCGACAGCCGGGCGCCACCCCGCCGCAGGCCGCGACAACCCGCAGCGTCGAGCAGCTGCCCCGCGGAGCGGCCCTCGGCCCGCGGGTCGTCCGGGTTGACGAAGGTGGACCCGAAGGTCTTGATCCCCGAGGGCTGTGCCTCCCGCCGGCGGCGGCGCATCTCCGCCATCGTCGCCTTCACCTGCTCTCCCTCGGCTCGCTCCAGCTCGAAGCATGCGCGCGAGACGACCTCCCCCTCGCCCAGGTTGGAGGCGCGGTATCGGAAGCCGAGCCGGCCGGGCTCGCGCCGCTCGCTGCCGGAGCCGGTGCAGACGCTGACCCACTGCAGGACCCGTGCCAGCTCACCCCCGTAGGCGTTGGCGTTCATCCGCACGGCGCCCCCGACCGTGCCCGGGATGTTGACCCCGAACTCGAGCCCGGTCAGCCCCCACCCCCCGGCCCGGGCCGCCGCCGAGGGAAGCCGAGCGCCCCCGCCGGCGAGCAGGCCCACCTCGCCGCTGCGCTCGATTCGGGTCAGCTCGCCCGCGAGCTTCAGCACCAGCCCCCGGAAGCCGCTGTCGGAGACCAGCAGGTTGGAGCCGGAGCCGACCACGCCGACCGAGACCCCCTCAGATTCGGCCCAGGCGAGCAGCGCGACCAGCTCCGCCTCGGACTCCGGGCGAGCGAAGTAGTCGGCGGGGCCGCCGATCCGGACCGTGCTCAGCCGGGCCAGCGGGTAGCCGCGCTCGACTCCCGGGGGGGCGCTCATCGGGCGCCTCCCGCGCCGTCGCCGGCGGCCAGCGACTCGGCGAGCTCGTGGATGTCGCCCGCGCCGATGGTCAGCAGCAGGTCCCCCTCGGCGAGCCGGGGGCCAAGGGCGCGTTCGGCGGAGGCGGCATCGGGCAGCCACCAGACCGGCTTGCCCCCGGAGCGGTCGGCGGCGGCCTCGGCGACCATCCGGCCGCTGACCCCCGCCAGCGGGCCCAGCGGCTGCTCACGCGCCGGGTAGATCTCCAGCACCGCCACCTCGTCGGCGGCGGCCAGCGCTGCGCCGAACTCGGCGGCCAGCGCCCGGGTCCGCGAGTAGAGGTGGGGCTGAAAGACGGCGATCAGGCGTCCCGGCGCCAGCTCCCTGGCGGCCTCGAGCACGGCGCGCACCTCGGTCGGATGGTGGGCGTAGTCGTCGTAGATCAGCGCCCCGCTGTGCTTGCCCTTCGGCTCCAGCCGGCGGGAGACGCCTCGGAAGCCCTCCAGCGCCGTGATCGCCGCGGGCAGATCTGCCCCGGCGAGCTGCAGCGCCGCGATCGCGGCCAGCGCGTTGGCCACGTTGTGCCGGCCGGGCACCGCCAGGCGGAGCGGGCGATCGATCTTCGACCCGGCGAGGGTGAAGCGGATCCCGTCGCCGTCGGCCTCGATCCCCTCGGCCACCAGATCGGCGTGCGGGCGCGGCCGCCGCGGAGGGTCCGGCTCCAGGGCGAAGCTGACCGTCCGCGCCCGCGCACCACCCGGCAGCTCCACATCCGGGCCCAGGACCAGGGCGCTCGCCGCCGATGCGAAGGCCGCGAAGGCCTCGCTGAGCTCGGCCAGGGAGCTCCAGCGGGAGTGGTGATCCAACTCGATGTTGGTGATCACCGCGACCTCCGGGCTGAGCCCGAGGAAGCTTGCGTCGCTCTCATCTGCCTCGGCGATCACCCATTCCCCCTCGCCCCAACCCGCATTGGCGGGCCCCCCTGCCTCGCCCGCGCCCGGCAGCTCGCCGCCGAGGAAGAAGCTGGGGTCGCCGCCGATCGTGCGCAGGGCGTGAATGCACATCGCCGCCGTGGTCGTCTTGCCGTGCGTACCGGCGATCGCCAGCAGCCGGCGGCGGGTGCAGAGCTCGGCCAGCAGCTCGCCGCGGTGCACCACCCGCTGGCCGCGCTGCCTGGCGCGGGCCAGCTCGGGGTTGTCCTCGGCGATCGCCGTCGAGACCACCACCTCGGCGTCCTCGGGAACCTGCTCGGCGTCGTGGCCGATCCTCGGGTCCAACCCCGCGGCCCTCAACCTCTCGATGTAGGAGGACTCGGCGCGGTCCGAGCCGCTCACCTGCGCGCCGAGGTGATGGCAGACCAGCGCCAGGCCGCTCATCCCGGCGCCGCCGATGGCGACGAAGTGGAGCTTGCGCCCACGCATCACCTCTCCCCTCCCGCCGCGCGCGCCGCGGCAATCACCTCCGCGGCAATCACCTGCGCGGCATCCGGCCTCGCAAGCCCGGCGGAGGCGGCGGCCATCCCCTCCAGCCGGGAGGGATCGCCCAACAGCCCGCTCGCAGTGTCGGCGAGCCGCTCGGGGGTGAGCTCGCGGTCCGCGATCACCACGGCCGCACCCCCGCGCTCCATCCAGCGGGCGTTGGCGCTCTGGTGATCGCCGGTGGCATGCGGGTAGGGCACCAGGATGGCGGGCCGGCCGGCGGCCGCGATCTCCATCACCGACCCTCCGGCTCTGGCGACAACCAGATCGCAGGCCGCGAGCACGTCGCCCAGGGAGGGCTCGTACTCCAGCAGCAGGTAGCGGTCGGCGAGGCCGATCTCCCCGAGGCGGCCCAGCAGCTCGCGATGGTCGCGGCGCCCGGCCACGTGCACCACCCAGGGACGGCCGCCCAGGGCCGAGTTCGGCTCCGTGGCGAAGGCCTCGAGGGCGGCCCGGTTTATGGAGAGCGCGCCGAGGCTGCCGCCCACCACGGCCAGGCAGGGATCGCCGTCGGGGATCCCGAAGCGTCGCCGGGCCGCTCCCCGGTCGGCCTCG
>CAYZPZ010000066.1:0-9322 GCA_964480205.1 uncultured Conexibacteraceae bacterium | reverse complement strand
AGCTCGGTGACCAGGTGCTCGCGGACGAGCTTCATCACCTCATCGCGCTCCATCGCCGCCATTATCCCGCTCCCGCCGGCGCCTGCGGCGTGCGTAGCCCCTTGCGGGTCGCGCCGGATGCCCGCAGCCGCTCCGAGGTGCGCTCGACCGCGCGCTCGCGGGTGGCCCGCTCCGCGAGCCGGATCGCGTTCGCGAGTCCCTCCGGGCTTGAGCTGCCGTGAGCGACCACCGCCACCCGGCGCAGGCCGAGCAGGATCGCGCCACCCACCGCGTTCGGATCCATCTGACGGCGCAGACCGCCCAGGGCCGGGCGCAGCAGCAGCCCTCCGGCGATCGCCAGCGGCCCCGAGCGCGCCGCCCGCCTCACCGCCTCGGCCACCGCCCGCGCGGTTCCCTCCAGGGTCTTGAGCGTGACGTTGCCGGTGAAGCCGTCGGTGACCACCACATCGGCCTCGCCCGACAGCAGATCCCGTCCCTCGACGTTGCCGACGAAGTCGATCCCGTCGGAGTCGCGCAGCGTCTGGTGGGCTTCGATCACGTCCGGACGGCCCTTCTTCTGCTCCTCGCCCACGCTGAGCAGCGCCACCCGCGGGCGCTCTGCGCCTAGCGCGGCCTCGGCGAAGGCGGCCCCGAGGAAGCCGAACTGGATCAGGTGCTGGGGGCGGGCCTCGGTGTTGGCGCCGCAGTCCAGCAGCAGCACCGCACCGTCGCCCTCGGGCCGGGGGATCTGCGCCGCCAGCGCCGGGCGCTGCACCCCTCGCAGGCGCTTGATCTCGAACAGCGCCGCCGTCATCGCCGCGCCGGTGGAGCCGGCGCTGACCAGGGCCGCCGAGGCTCCCTCGGCAACATCCGCGGCGGCGCGGACCACCGAGGCCTGCGGGCTGGAGCGAACCGCCGCCACGGGCTCGGCCTCGTTGCCGATCCACTCCTCGCTGGCGATCAGCTCGACGCCCTCGGCCGCGCTGAGCGAGGCGGGCCCGAACAGCCGCACCGGGATGCCGTCGGCGGCCGCGATCGCCGCCCCCTCGGCGACCACCTGCGGCCCACCGTCGGCGCCGTGGGCATCCACCGCGACCGGCTGGCCGGGGCGCGCCGTCAAGCCGCGACTACGCCTCCGGCTCGGGCTGCGCCGCGGTCTCCGGCGCCTCGTGGCGGATCACCTCGCGGCCCGCGTAGGTCCCGCAGGTCGGGCAGACCCGGTGGGGCAGCCGCGGGCTGTGGCAGCGCGGGCACTCGTTGACCCGCGCCCGCGGGGCCTTGTGCTGGGCGCGGCGCTTGTCGCGCCGCGTGCGCGACTGCCTCTTCTTGGGGACCGCCATGAGGAGGCGGATGGTAGCCGGAGCACGGCGAGCGGGCTATTCCAGCTTCAGGTCGCGCAGCTTCGCCATTCGAGGGTCGCCCCCCGAAGGATGGCGGTGCTGCTCGGGGTCGGCGTCGTTGAGCGACTCCCCGCAGACCGGGCACAGCCCTGCGCAATCGGGACGGCAGAGCGGCTGGGAGGTCAACCCCAGCACAACCGCATCGTTGGCCCAGCGGTCCGCGTCCAGCGTGCCGTCGGCCACGTAGGGGCTGCGCAGCTCCTCATCGTCGGTGCCCGGCTGATCCACCTCCCGCGCGTCGATCTCCAACCGGGGATGCGCGGGCTCCAGGCAGCGCACGCAGGGCCCGGTGAGCTCGGCGGTCAGACGCAGCCGCATCGCGTAGCCGCTGCTGGTGCGCGAGACGTCGACCCTGGTCGAGGTCCCGGCGGACGGCTCGTAGCTCTGGCCGCCCTGACGTACGGCGTCCAGCCCGAGCACGAGCTCGAGCGCGCTGGCCTGTCCGGGAGCGAGCGCGAGTCGCCCCAGGTCGATCCTGCCGCTGCCGGCGTGCATGCGATCCACCTTAGCCGCCGGTTGGAGCGAACCGCCCGGGTCAGTACGGTGGGCGCCGTGACCGCCCAGTTCCACTGGACTCCGGAGACCTATCTGGAGACGATCCGCGCCGAGGTCCCCCGCTACGACGAGCTCCAAGAGGCGGCGGTGGAGGCGATTACGTTCGCCCCGGCGCGGGTGCTCGAGCTCGGGATGGGCACCGGCGAGACCACCCGGCACCTGCTCCGGGCCTATCCGGATGCCTGGGTGATCGGCCTCGACTCCAGCCCGGAGATGGTCTTCCGCCTCCGCGAGGAATACGACGACGTGCAGCTCGCCCGCATGCAGGACCCGCTGCCCGACGGGCCCTGGGACCTGGTGATCTCGGTTCTCTCGGTCCACCACCTCACCGACGACGAGAAGCACCTGCTCTTCCGCCGCGTCCGCGAGCACTCCCGGGCCCTGGTGATCGGCGACGTGGTCAAGGCCGACCCCCAGATCACCCCGATCGATCCCGAGATCGACTTCATCGACACCGCCGAGGAGCTGGCCCGGTGGTGCGACGGCGAGATCACCTGGCGCGCCGACGACCTCGCGGTCATCCGCGCCACCTACGAGTAGGAGCCAGGCTCCCGCGGGCCTCACACGCCCGCTCACACGGGGGTCCCCCAAGGTGGGGGCGCAAGCGATGAAGGAGGACCAAATGAATGCCACGCGCCCCCACCAGACCGCCCCGATTTCAGCCGACGGAGTGGCGATTCGGGCCTACAGGCCCGACGACGCGGCAGCCGTCGAGGCCGTGCGCCAGCGCGATACACGCCCGATGCCCGAGGGAGCCTTGATCGTCGCCGAGGTGAACGGCGAGGTCGCGGCGGCGCGCTCGCTGACCACGGGAGAGGTGATCGCCGATCCCTTCCGCCACACCGCACACCTCGTGTCGATGCTGGAGACGTGGGCGCGGCGGCTCGGACCGCAAGCGCAACGCGGGCGCCGGCTTGTCCCTCGCTGGCGGCGGCGTTACCCTCGGCTCGAGACGGCATGAGCCTCTCGATCCGACTCCTCGGCAGGCCCTCCATCGAGCGCGATGGGCGGCCTGTGGAGGCCCCGCGCGGCCAGAAGGGCTGGGCGCTGCTCTCCTACCTGGTGCTGAGCGAGCGCCCGGTTCCCCGCCGCGAGCTCGCCGAGCTGCTCTTCTCGGAGGCCGACGATCCCTTGGGGGCGCTTCGCTGGAGCGTCTCGCAGATTCGCCGCGCGATCGGGCCCGAGGCCGAGATCGGCGGTGATCCCCTCCGTCTCACCCTCAACCCTGAGGCGAGCATCGACGTCGCGATGCTGCTCGCCGGCACCGCGCTCGAGCGCGGCGATGAAGCCCGGCTCACGCAAGAGCTGCTGGATGGAATGAGCGTCGAGCGAGCCCCCGCCTTCGAGACCTGGTTGTCCGTGGAGCGCCGCCGCCTCAGCGCCGCCGCGGAGGGTGCCCTGCAGGAGAGCGCCCTGGTCAGCCTGGCCGCGGGCGAGCACACCGAGGCGGTCGAGCTGGCGCGCCGCGCGGCGGTCCTCAATCCGCTGGACGAGGCCAACCAGGAGCTGCTCGTGCGCTGCCTGGCGGCCAGCGGCGACCGCAAGGGCGCGCTTGCTCAGGTCGAGGCCTGCGCCGAACTGTTCGGCAGCGAGCTCGGGCTCGAGCCGTCCGCGGCGGTGCGCAATGCCGCCGACTATCCGGAACCGGGGGCCCGCAGGCAGGGCCGGCCGGCCGCGGCCCGGGGCCTGCTGGAGGCGGGTCGAGCCGCGATCTCGGCCGGCGCGACCGAGGCCGGCGTCACCTCCCTTCGTGAGGCCTGCGCCGAGGCCGCGCGGGCGCGCGATCCGCTGCTGCGCGCGGAGACGCTCTGCGCCCTGGGAATCGCGCTGGTACACGTGGTTCGGGGCTGGGACGGCGAGGGGGCGGCCAGCCTCCACCGCTCCCTGGTGCTCGCCGAGCAGGAGGGCGCGCGAGGGCTGATGGTCACGGCGCATCGCGAGCTGGGCTGGATCGGTGCGATGTCCGGGCGCGGCGACCAAGCGGACGCTCATCTGAGACAGGCCAACGAGCTCGCCTCCGAGGACGCCGAGATCGCCGCCATCCTCGGGGTGCAGGGGATGCGGGTCTCCGACACCGGGGACTACGGCCACGCGGACGAGTTGCTGAACGATTCGATCGAGCGCGCCCGACGCGCCGCCGACCGCCGCCAGTCGGTGTTCAGCGGCGCGATGCTGGCCCGGACCAAGCTGCTGACCGGCGAGCTCGGAGCGGCCGAGAGCCTCGCGGACGAGGCGATCGCGGAGGCCCAGGAGCTGCGGTGGATCGCCTACCAGCCGTTCCCGGAGACCACGCGCGCCGAGGTCGACAGGCTGCGGGGAGCGCTCGATCAGGCCGAGGAGCGCTTCGATCACGCCTTCGCGGTCGGCTGCCAGCTCGGGGATCCCTGCTGGGAGGGATTCGCGGCTCGGGGGCTGGGCCTGGTCACCGCTCAACGAGGAGAGCCCGACGGCGGGCGGCGCTGGCTCGAGGAGGCCCGTACCCGCTGCGTCCGCTGGCCGGACATCTACGCCTGGGCTCTCGCCTACGTGCTGGACGCTGAGACCGGGCTCGCGACCGAGCGCGGCGATCCGGGGGCGCTGGAGATGGCGGAGCAGCTCCAGGACATCGCCACCCGCGCGGGGCTGCGCGAGCTGGTCGCCCGCTCGCTGCTGCACCAGGCGCGGCTGGGCCGCTCGGAGGCGGCGGCGGGAGCGGAGCTGATCGGCGGCGAGCTGGACAGCCCGGTGCTGCACGAGGATCTCAGGCGCGTCACCGCGCCCGCCCAGCCCTCGTAGCCGCGGCCATACGATCCTCGCTCCGAGAACCGCCGAGCGAGGAGGAGAGATGGCCCACCACAACCCCGAGCGACCCGGCCCCCCGCCCTCGGCGGAGGAGGGACCGGTGCTCTATGAGAAGCGCGACCGGATCGCGTACGTGACGATCAACCGCCCCCAGGCCCGCAACGCGGTCAGCCCCGAGGTGCACCGGGCGATGATCGCCGCCTGGGCGGACTTCGCCGACGATGACGCGGTCGACGTGGCGATCCTCACCGGGGCCGGCGACGAGGCCTTCTGCGCGGGGGCGGACCTGAAGGAGTACATCCCGCCGATCGTCGCCGGCGCCGTCCCCACCGACCTGCGCGAGATCGCCGAGCTCGGCCTCAACGGCTTCACCCGCGGCATGCACCGGATCCCGAAGCCAATCGTCGGTGCGGTCAACGGCTGGGCGCTGGCGGGCGGATTCGAGACGGCGCTGGCCTGCGACATCCGGATCGCCTCCGAGCGGGCGATGTTCGGCTCCTTCGAGGCGCGCCGGGGCTTCCATCACGGCGACGGCGGTCTGGTCCGCCTCGTCAACGCCGGCGGCGTCGGGGTGGCGATGCACATGCTGCTCACCGCCGAGCCGATCGACGCCCGCCAGGCGCTGGAGTGGAACCTGGTCTCGAAGGTGGTCCCCCACGAATCGCTGATCTCCGAGGCTGAGACCGTCGCTCGCCAGATCCTCCGCAACTCCCAGCGCGCCGTGCGCTCTGCCAAGCAGACGATCCTGGACGTGATCGGCCAGCCGCTCGACCAGCAGCTGCGGGCCGAGGCCTTCAACGCCTACACCTCGGCCGATCCCGCCGAGACCAAGGAGATGCTGGAGCGCTTCTACGGCAAGACCGACCCGGGCCGCGCCGGCACCCACGAGACCGAGCTGTGAGCGAGGGCGAGACGCGGCGCGCGCTGATCACCGGCGCGGCGGCCGGGATCGGCGCCGCGATCGCCGAGCGGCTGCGCTCGGAGGGGCTGGACGTGACCACGCTCGACCGCGCCGAGGGCTGCGACCTGAGGGTCGACCTCGCCTCCGACGCGCTGCCGGACCTCTCTGACGTCGACGTCTGCGTCTCCAACGCCGCGATCACCGACACGGTCGCCCCCGCTCACAAGATGAGTGCCGAGCAGTGGACCCGCGACCTCGACGTCAATCTGACCGGCGCCTTCCGGGCGGTGCAGGCGTGCCTGGCGGGGATGCGCCAGCGGCGCTGGGGGCGAATCGTGGTGATCTCCTCGGGCGCCGCGGTCGGCGGGCTCCCGGGCCAGGTCGCCTATTCGGCCTCGAAGGCCGGACTGATCGGGATGGTGAAGACGCTCGCCGCCGAGGGTGTGCGCCGTGGGATCACGGCCAACGCGGTCCTGCCCGGCATGGTGGCTACCGAGAAGGTGCTGGCGATGCCGGACGAGATCTTGGAGCGCCTGCGCGGGACGCTGCCGTCGGGTCGGATGGCCGAGCCCGCCGAGGTGGCCGCGCTGGTCGCCTTCCTCGCCTCCGAGGAGGCCGGCTACGTCACGGGCCAGGCGATCGGCATCGACGGCGGATTCGGGCTCAACACCTTCACCCTCGGGTCCCAGCGGCGGGACTAGTCCCGGTCTGAGCTCGGCTCGCGCTCCAGTCCGTAGCGCTCCCAGTGGCGCGCGGGGATGTCGGCGGGGTCCTTGTACCAGTACCAGGTGCAGGGATCGCGATCGAAGTCCTCGGGCGGATCCGAGGGGTAGACCGGATAGCCGATCCAGTTGATCGGTCCCAACTCGTTCATGAAGGCGCAGTGCGTGCAGTAGAGCGGGAAGCCCTCGCGGCCGTAGGACCAGTCGTGCGCCCGGTCGGTGAGTCCCCAGCCGTCCGGCCCGTAGCGGCGGTTACGCCACAGCCGCTGACCTGAGCCACAGGGGTTCATGGTGAAGGTCAGCTTCTCGTCGTCCTCGGCGATTTCGAAGGCACCGGGGTTCGGCCCCACGCCGCTGGTGGAGTGCGCCCGCCACGTCGCCGCCAGGGACTTGGCGATCTCGCGCCGATTGGCCTCCGAGATCTTGGTCACGGCCCGCTTCCAGCTCCGCTCCAGGCTCCACTCCCAGGCCTCGCGCACGCCCTCGTCGCCCAGCCGTTCCTTGACGAAGGAGATCAGCCCCGCGGTCCCGTCCACCAGCAGGTCGTGCATGAACTGCGATTCGTGCTTCATCGACTCGCAAAGCTCCTTGGCCAGCTCGGTGTCGCCGCGCTCGATCGCCTCGATCGTGCGATCCATGGTCGCGCGCGACATCTCCGCCAGCTCATCGTCGGTGAACCACCTCTCGCCCATCACCGCTCCTTCCCTCGGGATGGGCAGAGCCTATGCGTCGTAGCCGGGCCGGGCCACCTCCAGCTTGCGTCGCACGTGCTCGGCGAGCCGAGGGGCGAGTTCGTCGATGCGCTCGTCGAGCTCCCCGGCGCGCAGGCGCCGGGCGAGCTCGGCCGAGGCGGCGCGGGCCGCCGCCTCAACCGAGCCGAGATCGGCGGGTGCCTCCGACGCGCCGCCGAGCAGCTCGTCGAACAGCGAGAGGTCCTCGCGGGAGGGCCCCTCCCCGGCGCGCAGCTCGCGGGCGACCACTGCGCAGAGGTTGGCCGCGACCAGGACCTTGAAGCGCTGCTCGCGCGGCACCTCGGGACGAAGCTCGCCGAACAGGTACTCGGCGACGGCCTCCATCAGCTGCGGCGCACTGGGACGGTCCTGGGTCACACCGGCAGCGTATGGCGAGGCTCGACGCGGCGCATATGGTGAGTGGTGTGAACCAGCGGATCGGCGCTCGGCAGGCCCTGGTGATGGCGATCGGAACCGCGGTGATGATCGCCGCGGTCGCCTACGCGTTGCCGCGATTCATCGAAAACCGCGGCGACCACGACGCATACGGAAGCGTGGCGATCCCCGGCGAGCGCGTGCTGGAGTTGCCCCGCGGCGAGGTCGCCGTCTTCTACCAGGAGCGGATCGCCGATGCCGCAGATCCGCTTCGAGACGACGGCGGCCTCACAGAGCCCTCCCCCGAGCCCGATTACGAGGTGCGTCCCGCCGCCGGCGGGGAGCCGCTCGAACTCGACGCAGACGGCGGCCGCGAGGTGTCGGGATCGGACGAGCGGCGCCGCGTGGAGATCGAGCGCCTCGACGTTCCCGCCGCGGGCGCCTACCGCGTCACCGGTCGCTCGATCGACCGGCCGCAGGCAAACGACCCCGAGCTCACCTTCGGCAGCTTTCTCTTCGATTGGACCGCCCTGGTCATCCTGTTCGTGGGCGCCACGCTGGGGGCACTGATCGTGGTGGCGGGGCTGCTCGACCTTCCCGCTCGCATCCGGGAGGCCCGTCACCCGGGCCGGCGCTCGGCCGGCTGGGGCTAGCGCTCCGCCTCCCGGATCAGCGCCAGCAGATCCCACTCCGGCTCACAGATCCGCCGCCCCAGCGAGGCGAGCTCGTGGCTACGGCGCACACCGGTGAGGTGGTCGTGCGCCTGCCGCGCGCAGATCACGGCCCACTTGACGTTGCCGAACACCTCCCAGTAGCGGACCCGGCCGGGATCGAGCTCGGTGCCACCGGCCTTCCGGTAGGCGGCGAGGAACTCGTCCATCGAGCCGACCCCGGCCACGGGGCGGTCGTCGTTGCCGAACCGCCAGGAGCGGATGCAGAGCCAGCCCACGTCCTCGGCGGGATCGCCGAGGTGGGCCAGCTCCCAGTCGATCACCGCCGCCAGGCCGGAGCGATCGACGATGAAGTTGCCGAGGCGAAAGTCGCCGTGGATCAGCCGCGGCGGAACCGGCTCGGGGGCGTTGGCTCGCAGCCAGCGCAGGCCCAGCTCGACAGCCGGCAGCGGCTCGCCGATCAGATCGAGCTGGCGCTCCCACTCGTGGATCTGTGCGGCGGCCGGGTGATCGGGCGCCGGCGGCAGGACCTGCCTCAGGCTCGACGTCTCGATCGAGTGGATGCCCGCCAGGGCCTCGGCCAGCTGCCCCGCCAGCCGCCCGCGCGCCGCCTCGTACTCCGGCTTGCGCAGCAGGCGCGGGGCCACCGAGCTGCCCTCGACGAACCCGAGCAGCATCCCCGCCGAGCCGAACCGCCCCCCGTGCGGCTCGAAGGCGAGCGGCGCCGGTACCGGCACCCCGGCCGCGGCCGCCGCCTCGAGCAGCGCGAACTCCTCGGCCATCGGCACCAGCGAGACCGACCCCTTCGGGTCCCGGCGCAGGACCCAGCGCCCACGTTCGGCCTCGACCAGCCAGGTCTCCCTGCTGGCACCGCCCGGGATCGGGCTGAGGCTCGGCTCACCAGGGTCCCGGTCGAGCTCGGTCAGTACCGAGCGGACGCCGCGGGCCAGGTCAATCCCCATGACCGCAGCGTATTCATGGCTTCGCCATCAGTCGGGACCGCTTGCGCCCGCCCGAAATAAGTCGCTCCGGGCTTCGCCCTTCGCTCCTGAGTACAGCGGGCTTGCGGTCCCTAGCCAATCTCTGAAGGCTCGCGGTCGCGACCCTGGAGGCGGTCGCGGCCCCGCTGCACGGCCTGCAGGAACTTCTGGAGGTTGACCTCGAGCGTGGAGAGGATGTCGTCGGCGTAGTCCTCGGCGCCGAGGCG
>CAYZPZ010000065.1:4792-9349 GCA_964480205.1 uncultured Conexibacteraceae bacterium | reverse complement strand
CCGCCGAGCCTGGGGTTGCTGACCGTGAACGCGCTGACGGCGTCCGACCAGGTGATCGTCCCCGTGCAGTGCGAATATCTGTCGATGCGAGGTCTGGTGCAACTCCAGAACACGCTCGAGATGATTCGCGAGAACCTGAATCCGGACGTCAAGATCGAGGGGATCCTGCCGACGATGCTCGACTCGCGCACCGTCCACGCCAAGGAGGCGGTCGAGATCCTCGAGGAGAACTTCGGCGAGCTGGTCTTCCAGTCGCGGATCCGCAAGGCGATCAAGTTCGCCGAGGCGCCGGTCCGCGGCACCTCGGTGCTCAAGTACGACCCCCAGGGCAACGCGGCGAAGTACTACCGCGACCTGGCGGACGAGGTGCTGGCCCATGGCTCGTAGAGGAAAGTCCGCGAGCACGAAAAGCGCGGCTCGCAAGAAGCGCGCCAGCATGCGCGAGGGCCCCCTCGCGGACCTGTTCCGCTCGACCGACGAGTCGGTCGGCCCCGAGGAGGTCAAGGTGACCGCCGCGCCGGAGGCGCCCGCCAGCCGGGTCGAGGTCGCCGTCGCCGAGTCCGACGAGATCGTGGTCGAGCGCACCACGCCGGAGCAGAAGCCGGCCCGGCCCACCCACGAGGTCCCCCAGCCCGAGCCCGTTCCCGAGCCGACCCCCGAGCCGGCGCCGGAGCCCAGGCCCGAGCCGGTCCCCGAGCCCACGCCGCAGCGCGAGGAGCCCGCGGCCGAGGCCGCTGCCGAGCCGGCGGTGGAGGAGACCGAAGAGCACGAGACCCGCAGCTATCGGGTGGTCAAGGAGCCGGCGATCGAGCACGAGGGGCTGCAGCGCCTGCTCGGCGCCTCCGATCCCGAGGAGGTGCGGCCCGCCTACGGTCGCGACGAGCCCGACACGGCGCGCTACGCCACCGTCCCGCGCAGCCACCAGGCGGTGCTGCGGGTGGTCGGAGTCGGCGGCGCCGGCGTCAACGCGGTCAACCGCATGGTCGAGGCGCAGGTCCCGGGCGTCGAGTTCGTCGCCATCAACACCGATCTTCAGTCGCTGCAGAACTCCAACGCCGACGTCACGCTGCACATCGGCGCTGACCTCACCCGCGGGCTGGGCTCCGGCTCGGATCCGCGCGTGGGCTACAGCGCCGCCTACGACGAGCAGGACAAGATCAAGGGCCTGCTGAAGGGCTCCGACATGGTCTTCCTCGCCGCCGGCGCGGGCGGCGGCACCGGCACCGGAGCCGCGCCGGTGGTCGCCAAGCTCGCCCGCGACGTCGGCGCTCTGACCGTGGCCGCCGTCACCAAGCCGTTCGGATTCGAGGGCGCCCGCCGCGCCGCCCAGGCCGAGGAGGGGATCGCCGCCCTCGGCGCCGAGGTCGACACGCTGATCGTGGTCCCCAACGAGCGCCTGCTGCAGATCCTCGAGCGACGCACCTCGATCAGCGACGCCTTCCGGGTCGCCGACGACGTGCTGCGGCAGGCCGTGCAGGGCATCTCCGACCTGGTCATGCTGCCCGGCCTGATCAACCTCGACTTCGCCGACGTGCGCACCACCATGATCGAAGCGGGCGACGCGATCCTCGGCATCGGCATGGGCGTCGGCGAGCACCGCGCCCAGCTCGCCGCCGAGAAGGCCGTGAGCTCGCCTCTGCTCGACACCAACGTCGAGGGAGCGCACTCCCTGCTGCTCTCGATCACCGGCGGTCCCGACCTCTCCCTGATCGAGGCCAGCGAGGCCGCCGAGATCGTCCGCGAGGCCGCGCATCCGGACGCCAACATCATCTTCGGAGCGAGCGTCGACGAGGAGATGAGCGAGGAGGTCTGGATCACGGTGATCGCCACCCGATTCGACTCCGCCTTCGCCCATCGACACCGCCGCCGCAGCCGCGACGATGGCCCGCGCGAGCCCCGGGCGCCCGCCGGCGCCGACGACGGCGACGAGGGCACCCGCTACTCCGATCCCGCCGGCGACTGGCGCGGGGCGGGCGGCGTACGAGGAGCCAGCGCCGACGACATCTACGGCGGCGGCCAGCGCGGCCGCGGCCAGGACCGCCGCCCGACCATGCCCGGCTCCACCAACGGCGGCCTGGTCCTCGACGTGCCGGAATTCATCCCCGGCCACTGACGAGAACCCGAGCTCGAGCACACTCTGCGGCCGCTTCGCGGCTTAGTCTGCGCTCGTGAGCAGCGCAGCGAGGGGAGTGGTCGCCGCCGGCCATCCGGTCACCGCCGAGGCCGGCGCCGAGGCGCTCCGGGAAGGGGGAAACGCGGTGGACGCCGCGGTCTGCGCGGTGCTCGCCTCCTTCGTCGCCGAGAGCCCGCTGACCGGGTTCGGGGCGGGCGGGTTCATGCTCATCCACGACCCGGGGCGCAACAACGACGAGCGCACCGTGCTGATCGACTTCTTCGTCGCCGCCGGTGGCGCCGACGGGGTCGAGCGCGGCGCTGAGCTGGTGCCGATCCCGGTCGACTTCGGGGGGACGGTCCAGGTCTTCCACGTAGGCGCCGCCTCGTGCGGGGTGCCGGGCACCCCCGCGGGGCTTGAGCGCGTGATCGATCGTTTCGGATCTCTGCCGCGCTCGCGCCTGGTCGAGCCCGGGGTCCGGCTCGGCCGCGAGGGCGTGACGGTCACCCGGGAGCAGGCCTACTTCCACGAGATCCTCGAGCCGATCCTGACCTCGGCGCCGGAAGGCGCCGCCCTGTACGCGCCCGAGGGCCGGATCCTCCGCGAGGGCGAGACCTTCCGCTTCCCCGAGGCGGCCGAGGCGCTGGAGCGCTGGGCGGACGAGGGGGCCGAACCCTTCTACCGGGGTGAGGTAGCCGAGGCGATCGCCGCCTGGGTGCGCGAGCGCGGCGGGACCCTGGGCGCCGATGACCTCGCCGCCTACGAGCCGATCGAGCGCAAGCCGGTCACGGCGCGCTTCCGTGACGCCGAGGTGCTGACCAACCCACCGCCCTCCTCGGGCGGGATCCTGATCGCCTACGCGCTCGCCGTGCTGGAGCGGCTCGGCGATCGCACCGGGGTGGAGCAGCTGGTGGCGGCGACCCGAGCCGCCAACGAGCGGCGCACCGAGGAGTTCGTCGAGGGGCTGCACCAGCCCGCCTATGTCGAGGGTTTCTTCGACGCGCTCGACGACGCGCTCGGCTCCACCACCCACATCTCGGTCATGGACGCCGACGGGATGTGCGCCTCGGTGACCTGCTCGAACGGCACGGGCTCGGGGCTGGTGGTCCCGGGCACCGGCGTGCACGTCAACAACATGCTCGGCGAGGAGGACCTCAACCCGGGCGGCTTTCACCGAATCCCGGCCGGCCGGCGAGTGAGCTCGATGATGGCGCCGACGGTGGCGCTGCGCGACGGCGAGGTGGTGCTGGGCCTCGGCAGCGCCGGCTCCAACCGGATCCGCTCGGCGATCCTGGACACCACCGTCCGGGTGCTCGAGCAGGGCATGGACGCCGCCGAGGCGGTTCGCTCCCCGCGGGTGCACTTCGAGCGGGGGACGGTTCAGGCCGAGCCGGGCGTCGAAGAGGAGGGGCTCGGCCGCCTCGAGCAGAGCGGCATCACGGTGGTCCGCTGGACCCAGCAGAACCTCTACTTCGGCGGGGTCCAGGCCGTCACCCGCGACCCCGCCACGGGAGAGCTCTCCGGCGGCGGCGATCCCCGCCGGGGCGGGGTGGTGGTCGTCGCCTAGTGGCTTCGCCTTCAGGCGCGACGCCTGCGGCCGCCCCGTTTAAGTCGCTTCGGACTTCGTCCTTCGCTTCGAGAGAGAGCGGCCTAGTCGTCGCTTAGCTGCTCGAAGAAGACCTTGCCGTTGGAGCGGGCGTGGTCGGCGGCGATCTCGGCGCGCTCAAGAGCCGCCTCGACGGCCTTGAGCGCGTTGGCGAGCAGCTCCAGTCGCTCGTCCTCGTCGCGCATCTCCAGCAGGGTCTGCTTGGTGTCGTCGGGGAGCTCGATCCGCGAGGCGATCGCGTAGGCGCTGGCGCCCTCCAGCTCGGTCTCCTCCGGACGCTCCCCGGTGGCCCGCTCGGCGAGCTCTGCGAACGCGTCCCGGGCCTCGAAGGCCAGCGCCTCGTCTGCGATCAGCGCACCGTCCTCGTCGATCAGCTCGACCTCGCCGGCGGGATAGTCGGGTGCCTCGAACCGCTCCAGCACCCGGAACGGCTCCTGCCCGGTGACGACCACGTTCATGCGACCGTCCTCGAAGCGCTCCAGCACCTCCTCCACCTGCGCGGTGCAGCCGACCGATCGCGCCCCATCGTCGTCGCGCAGGACGACCCCGAACGGCTCCCCCCGATCGAGCGAGCGCCCCACCATCCGCTTGTAGCGCTCCTCGAAGATGTGCAGCGGGAGCTGCTCGCCCGGCAGCAGCACCAGGGGCAGCTCGAAGATCGGCAGCTCCTTGCCAGCCACGCGGCGGATTGTAGGGACGGCGCGGCCCGGCGCCGGTTCGAGGGCGCTGGGGGCGGCGCCGGTTCGTCCCCGGCCCCTCAGCCGAAAGGCGGCTGGGTGGGGGGAGAGACCTCGGCCGGTTGCGACTTATGCACCTACGTGGGTGCACAACTCGCATC
>CAYZPZ010000065.1:0-4692 GCA_964480205.1 uncultured Conexibacteraceae bacterium | reverse complement strand
CCGACGTGGGTGCACAACTCGCACCTCACCGCCGCAGGCGGAAGACCGCGGCGAGGAGGGCGACGACGGTGAAGACCTCGAGGCGGCCGATCAACATCAGGGCGATCGCGACCACGCGGCCGCCGTCGGGGATGGCCGTGAAGTTGTCGACCGCGCCGACGTCGCCGAGACCGGGACCGATGATGTTCAGGGTGGCGGAGGTTGCGGCGATCGCGGTCACGAGGTCCACGCCGGTCATCGCCATCGCGAAGCAGCCGATGATGAAGACGATCACGTAGATCAGCGCGAAGCTGAGGACGGCCGCGCGCAGGACCTCGGGGAACGGCCTGCCGCCCAGCCGCAGGACCTGCACGCCGGCGGGCTGGAGCTGGCGGGAGATCTCCTGCTGGGCGATGCGGCCCAACAGCAGGACCCGGATCACCTTCATGCCGCCGGCGGTCGAACCGGCGCAGGCGCCCACGAACATCAGGGTCAGCAGCCCGAGCCGCGCGAACTCGTTCCAGCCGTCGAAGTCCGCGGTCGTATAGCCCGTCGAGGTGCTGATGCTGGTGACGCTGAACGCCGCCTGCCGGGCCGCCTCGCTGAGCTCGCCGACGTCATCCGAGAGCAACAGGCTCGCGGTCACGGCGCCGATCGCGAACAGCAGGATCAGCAGGAAGGCCCGCACCTCGGCGAGCTGCGGCCGCAGCGGGCCGCCGCGGATCGCACGCCAGTAGAAGGCGAAGTTGATCGCCGCCGCGGTCATGAAGAAGATCGCGACAAGCTCGATCGCGAGCGAGTCGAAACTGGCGATCGAATCGTTGCGGGGGGAGAACCCGCCGGTGGCGATGGTCGTGAGCATGTGCGCGACCGCATCGAAGAGGTCCATCCCCGCGACCAGATAGGCGACGAGCGCGCCGGCGCTCATCGCCAGGTAGATCCCGGAGATGATCTTCGCCGTGTCGACGATGCGCGGGGTGAGGCGGTCGGCGGTGACCCCGGAGACCTCGGCGTAGAAGGCGCGCTGCAGGGCCGGACCGGTGACCGGCGCGATCGAGACCACCAGGACCACGATCCCGATCCCGCCCATCCACTGGGTGAGGCCGCGCCACATCAGCAGCCCGTCGGGCTGCGCCTCGATGTCGCCGATCAGGGTGGCGCCGGTTGTGGTGAAGCCGCTCATCGCCTCGAAGTAGGCGTCCAGCGGAGAGTCGAAGGTGTCGGCGGCGAGGTAGGGGACCGCGCCCACCAGCGAGGCGCCCACCCAGGCCAGGGTGACCGCCAGCATCCCCGCCAGCGGACGGACGGTGAGGCCGGGGCGCGCCGCGGCGTTGGTGCCCGACAGGATCACAACCCCCAGGGCCACCGTCCCCAGGCCCGGCATGGCCAGCGCCGCCACCGCGCGGCCCTCGGCGGCGCCCACGCCGGCACAGGCCAGCATGCCGATCCCGCAGGCGACGAAGGTCCCGCCCAGGGTGAGGCCGGCCAGGCTCGCGGTTGGCCCCAGCCGAGCCCGGATCATCCGGGGCCTGCGAAAACCGGCTCCACTCCGGACAGCGCCCCGGCGACGCCTAGCATCAGGACCCGGTCGCCGGCCTGGATCTGCATCCCCTTGCGAGGGATCAGCTCCTCGGTGTCACGCAGGATCGCCCCGACCCGGCAGCCCTTCAGCATCCCGTGCGTCTCGCCGATCCCCTTGCCGACGATCTTCGCGCCCTGCTCGGCCTCCAGCTCGATCACCTCGAAGCCGGTTCTCAGCAGGTGGATCGCGCGCACGGTGCGGGTGTGCACGAAGCGCAGGATCGCCTCGGCGGTGATCAGCCGCGGGGAGTAGGAGGCGTCGATCGAGAGCGCGTCGACCAGCGGGGTGAACTCCTCGCGGGAGACGACAGAGAGGCAGAGGTCGGCGCCAAGCTGCTTGGCGTGCAGGGTGGCCAGCAGGTTGGCCCGGTCCTCCCCGGCGCAGGCGACGAAGGCGTCGGCGTCATCGACCCCGGCGGCCTCCTGCGCCTCACGGCTCACCCCCTCCTCATGGAGCACCTCGGTCCGCGGCAGCCGCTCGGCCAGCTTGCGCGCCCGGTCGCCGTCGCGCTCGAGCATGGTCACGCGCACCGAGGTCTTCTCCAGCAGCTCGCCGAGCCGCAGCCCGATCTTGCCGCCGCCGAAGATGACGCAGTTGCGCACCTCGCGGGTCGAGCCGGCGAGGTGGGCGATCGCGTCGCGCGCGTGCTCGCGGGGAGTGGTGACCAGAAGATGGTCACCCACCTCCGGAACCACCTCGGGCCGGATCAGGCTCGCTCGACCGCCCCGGGACATGCCGACGATGTAGGCGGGGTAGGGCCGGTCGCGCTTGGCGAGCTCGATGCCGACCAGCGGCGAGGACTCGGTGACGATCATCTCGGCCACGGTCAAGCGGCCGTCGCCGAAGTACTCGACCGACACGGCGCCCGGCAGCAGGATCGCCTCGGCGATGTCGTAGGCGGTGGCGCGGTCGGGGTCGATCACGAAGTCGATGCCCAGCACGTTGCGGGCGAAAGCCTCGTCACCTCCGAAGAAGTCCGGATCGCGCACGCGCGCCACCGTGGTGCGCGCCCCGAGCTGGCTGGCGCCGAGCGCGGCGATGATGTTGACCTCGTCGACCTGGGTGACGGCGGCGAGCAGGTCCGCCTCACCGGCACCCAGCTCGCGCAGGGTCTTGGGGCTGGCACCGTTGCTGGCGACCACCAGGGCGTCGATCTCGCCCTGCAGCGACGCCGCGCGCTCCTCGTCGCTCTCCACCAGCTTGACGTCGTGCCCGTCGGCGCTCAGGGTCCGGGCGACGTTGACCCCGACCTCGCCCGCCCCGATGACGATCGTCTTCACTTCCGGCGCGCGGAGATCAGCAGGTTGTAGAAGAGCTGCGGCGGCAACCGTGGCTCGAGCACGCGGGTGTCCACGCGCTGCAGCGCCAGGTAGCTGCGGAAGGCGAAGCGCCGCCAGCCCCATGGCACCTGCTCGGGGACCGCGCTCGCCTCCAGGGTCCGCATCGTCCAACCGTGCATGTTCGCCAGCAGCTCCTCGCCGCCGACCCTGATCCGATCGAACCCTGCTTCATCGGCGTAGCGGCGCAGATCGCCTGGGCGGAAGGAGTGCACGTCCACCTCGCGCTCCAGGGCATGGCCGTTGGCCTCCGGCTCGGCTTCGTAGTGGCGCTTCGCCGCGCCCACCGCGCGGCGCCAGAGAGGGGCGGCGATCAGCGCCGCCCGCTTCGGCAGCGCCGCGATCAGGTCGCCGTAGCGGGAGGGCTCGCCGCAGAAGGCGAGGGTGCCTCCGGGACGCAGCACACGCCGGAACTGCTCGAAGCCGCGCCGCAGGTCCGGGATGTGGTGGAGGACGGCGTGACCGAAGACGAGGTCGAAGCTGGCGTCCTCGAAGGGGAGGCGCTCGGCGTCGGTGGCGACCGTGCGCACCGTCAGCCCCAGCCGCCCGGCGTTGCCCTCCAGGGCCTCGAGCATCCCGGGCGAGATGTCGGTGGCGGTGGAGCGCTCGATCGCGCCCGCCTGCAGCAGGTTGAGCGAGAAGTAGCCGGTCCCGGCGCCGATCTCGAGCGCCTCGCCGAACCGCTCCGAGGGCCAGCCCCCGAGCGCCTTGCGCAGCTTGGCCCGCACCTGGGCCTGCCCGATCGAGCCGAAGTCGATCCCCCACTTGGAGTCGTATGAGGCGGCGGCGACGTCGTGGTAGCGCTCGTTGACGTCCTTGATCCGCTCCGCACTTGCCGGTGGCATCGGCGGCATGGTACGCGCACCCGTGCGCGGGGCGACCCGTCAGCGGGGCGACTTACCGTCGCATAGCGACGGTTTTTCGCCCCGCTCGGGCTGCGGCCCTATGGTGGCGCCCGTGAACCACCTGCAGCGAAATCAGCCTGAGGGCGTCCCCGCGCTGGAGCTGACCGGCGAGCGGACCCTGCCCGATGTGCCCGAGGAGAACTACTGGTTTAGCCGGCACCTGGCCGTCTACGAGTGGATCGCCGAGCGCTGCGCCGGGCAGAAGGTGGTCGATCTCGCCTGCGGCGAGGGCTACGGGTCAGACCTGCTCGCGACCACCGCGCGGCAGGTGATCGGTGTCGACGCCAACCCCGAGGCCCACGAGCACGCGCGGCTGCGCTACCGGCGCCAGAACCTGAGCTTCCGGCGCGCCCTGGTCGAGGAGTTCCAAGAGCCCTGCGACGCGGTCGTCTTCCTGCAGACGATCGAGCACATCCACGAGCCCGATCCGCTGCTGGAGCGGATCGCACAGGTCGCGCCGGTCGCCTACATCTCGACCCCCAACCGCCTCACCCTGGCCCCGCCAGGAGCCGAGAAGTCGGACAATCCCTGGCACCTGCGCGAGTACGACTCCGCCCAGTACCGCGAGCTGCTCGAGCCCCACTTCTCCCGGGTGGAGCTGCTGGGCCTTTTCCACGCCCGCAAGCTGCGCCTGCACGAGCTTGCGATCCGCCTCGGCTGGGACCGCGTGCATCGGGCGCTGCGGATCACCGAGCCGTTCTACGATCGGTTCGTCCCCGCGATCGGCTCCGCCGATTTCGCGCTGCGCGAGGGCCCGCTCGACAAGGCACTGGATTTCCTCGCCGTCTGCCATGGCTGAGCGCCCCTTCGGCGACCTGGCGATCGTGCTGCACAGCCACATGCCCTACGTCGAGGGCTTCGGCACCTACCCGTTCGGCGAGGAGTGGCT
>CAYZPZ010000064.1:0-9398 GCA_964480205.1 uncultured Conexibacteraceae bacterium | reverse complement strand
GATCCCGGCGACGCTGAGCGGGTGCAGCGCCCTGCCCTTGGAGTCGCGGATCAGCGGCACCAGCTGGACGATCACCTGGACGATCGCCCCAACCCCGATGCCGAGCAGGAACACCGCAAGCTCCTGGCTGGTCACCGAGGCGCCGATCAGCGCGCCGAGGATCGCCGGCGCGCCCGCGATCAGCCCAAGTGCCAGCAGCCGCGGCCAGGAAACGTGCTTGTCCCGGGCCATCGGGGCAACGATCGCCAGTCCCTCCGTGGTGTTGTGCAGCGCGAAGCCGATCACCAGGAAGGCGCCCAGGGCCAGCGCCCCGATCGCGTAAGCCGAGCCGATCGCCAGGCCTTCCCCCAGGTTGTGCAGGCCGATCCCGATCGCGACCATCAGCGAGAGCCGGAAGCTGCCGGCTCGCGGGCCCCGCCGGCGGCGGGCGCTCTGCAGCCGGCGATCCACCGCGGTCAGCGCCAAGTAGGCGAGCGCGGCGCCGAGGAAGAGCAGCTCGACGCCGCCGAAGGCGCTTCCCGAGGCCTCACCGATCTCGGTCCCCTCCAGGTAGCCGTCGAGGGCGAGGAAGGCGAGCAGCCCCACCGTGAAGGCGAGGAACAGCCCGAGCCAGCGGTCCGAGACCCGCCGCAGCAGCGGCATGAACAGCAGCCCGAGCGTCACCGGAATCACCCCGACATAGGTGCCCAGCAGCGTCATCAGCCCGTAGAAGCCGGCGTCGGCCTCCGGGGTCTCGACCGCGGCGTCGATCTCGTGCTCGATCGTCGCTCCCGTCGAGGTCAGCATCGAGATCGTGTACGGCGACCCCTCCTGCCAGGGGAAGTCGAGCTTCATCGTCTGGCGACCCAGCCGGTCGACCTCGCCGGCGGGCTCGGCCTCGAAGGTGACGAAGGCATCGGCGATCGCGACCTGGGCGATCTCGACCGGGTCGGGCCCGGTGTTGCGCACGGTCAGCTCGATCTCACCGGGGCGCAGCACCGTGCGCTCCACCGCCAGCTCCTCGACCGGCGGGCCACGGCGATCCCCGAGGCCCGGCCCGCCGAGCGCCGCGAAGGACCCGATCGCGACCGCGATCAGGCCGAGGGGTACCGCCGCCAGCACCCACACCGGCAGTTCCACGAGGCTTCGGCGCCGGGCGCGCACGGAGGCCTCCATCAGCCTCGCCCACCGCCGACCCGGAAGAATCCCATCCAGCCGAGGTCGGCGAACTCGGTCTTGTGAGCGTGGAACATGAAGTCCCCGGCGAAGGGGAAGGACATCTCCAGCACGGCGCGCTGGGCCTGCCCCTGCATGATCGTGTCGGTGAACTCGGTCGGGGTCAGCGACGTCCCGGTTGGGAAGACGTTGAAGAAGTTGCCGTGGATGTGGAATGAGTTGATCGGGTCGAACTCGAGCAGGTTCACCAGGTAGATCCGCACCGGCGCCTCGCGCTCGACCGCGATCGGCTCGTTGACATAGTGGAAGCCAATGGTGTTGACCGCGTAGAGCTGGTTTCCCTCGGAGTCGAAGTTGGTGTTGAAGCCGTTCATCACCATCACCATCTCGTCCGCCTCCGGGCGCCCCCGCTTGGGATCGACGATGAAGGCGCCGTACAGCCCCCGGGCGATGTGCTCGGCCAGCGGCGAGGCGTGGCAGTGGTAGAGGTGCAGGCCGAAGGGCTCGGCGTGGAACTCGTAGGTGGTGCTCTGGCCGGTCTCGAGCAGGCCAGCGCCGAGGCCGGGAACGCCGTCCATCTCGGCCGGGTGCAGGCCGTGGAAGTGGATCGTGTGGGGGTGGTCGGAGCCGTTGACGAAGCGGACCCGCAACAGCTCGCCCTCGCGGGCGCGCAGGGTGGGCCCGGGGACCCTGCCGTTGTAGACCCAGGCCGGGAACTTGACGCCGGGGGCGACCTCGATCTCCTTGTCGCTCGCCATCACGGTCCACTCCCGCAGCACCCGGCCGCTGGCGAGCCGCCGTGTCTTGCCCCAGTCGAAGTCGCGCAGGATCTCGGTCGGGTTGAAGCCGTTGGCGGCATGGTCGACGGTCCCGCCCTGCTGGAAGGTGGGGCCGGCCGCCCCACCCCCATGGATCGCGGTGGGGGCGCCATGGCCTGCTTCGGAATGCTGCGCGGCGCTGGTTCCCTCGAGCGCGTCGTGCACCCCCTGGTGGGGGACGAACTGATGCAGGACGGGCAGGACGGCCCCCGCGGTTCCCCCGATCAAGAGCTTGCGCCGGCTCAGTTTCACCAGGGGATATTTGTAGCAGAGCCACAACTTGGATTTAGGTCTGACTAACTCTGATCCGGGGGCAGCCAAACCCGGTTCCGCCCGGCTCCCGAAGGAGGCGGCCGCCTAGAATCGCGCCAGTGCCGCAGACCGCCGCCCAGCCCGAGCTAGACGCCCAGTACCGCGCGATCCGTGAGGGCGCCGGCATGCTCGACCGCTCCGAGCGGGCGAAGATCAAGGTCGTTGGGGCCGAAACGGCCGAGTACCTGCAGGGCCAGCTCACCAACGACGTCGAGGCTCTGGAGCCGGGCCAGGGGGTCTATGCGGCGCTGCTCGACCGCAAGGGCCGCGTCCAGGCCGACATGCGAGTGCTGCGACTCGCCGGGGACGAGTGCTGGCTCGACCTGGAGCCTGAGGCCGGAGAGGCCGCCCTCAGGCACTTGCGTACCTACAGCATCGGCCGTCAACTCGAGATCGTCGAGGTCGGCGGCGAGCGGGCGATCACCTCGCTGCTGGGCCCGGCCGCCGGCGCGATCGCCGGTTTCGAGGGACTGGGGCCCGAACACGCCCACCGCGCCGGCGATCGCGACGGGATCGAGGTGCTCGGGGTGGCGACCGACCAGGGCGTGGATCTGATCACCGCCGCCGAGCAGGCGGCGCCGCTGCGCGAGAAGCTGCGCGAGGCCGGCGCGGAACAGATCACCGACGAGGCGGCGGAGATCGTGCGGATCGAGTCCGGGCGTCCGCGCTTCGGTCGCGAGTTGGGACCGGAGACGATGCCGGCCGAGGCGGGAATCACGGACCGGGCCGTCGACTTCGAGAAGGGCTGCTACATCGGCCAGGAGCCCGTGGCCCGCCTGCACTATCGCGGTCGCCCCAACCGCCGCCTCTGCGGGCTGCGCCTGAGTGCCGCTGCCGAGCCGAACGCGCCGCTGCGGCTGGGCGAGCGCCGGGTCGGGGTGGTGAGCAGCGTCTGCGTCTCTCCCGCGCTCGGACCGATCGGGCTCGCGGTGGTGCGCCGCGAGGCGGAGATCGGCGACACGGTCGAGGTCGGCGACGAGTGCACAGCCGAGATCGCTGAGCTTCCGCTCCGTGCCTGAGCCGGGCACCCGTCGCCTGCCGCCCCCGCTTCGGTTAGATTCTTCGCGGATGAGGAGGAGGGGCAGAGCGCTGCTGGCAACCACCGTCGCTCTCGCGGCCGTGGCCGTCGCGGGCTGCGGTCGCGACGACTTCGAAAACGAGCCGCGCCCGCCGGTGCCCGCTGAGGTCAGCGTCGAGCTCGGCACTGACGAGGTGGTGGTCTCGCCGTCCGAGTTCGGGGCCGGCCTGGTCAACTTCACGATCGCCAACCTCGGCGAGAGCGCGGCCGCTCTCGAGATCATCGGGCCCAGCGCCGCGGAGAGCAACGAGTTGCCCCCCGGCGGCACCACCACCCTGAAGACCGAGGTGGTCACAGGCAACTACGTCGCGCGCGCGCGCGGCGCCGCCATCGAGGCGTTCGACTTCAAGGTCGGTCCGGAGCGCGAGTCCGGCCAGGACGAGCTCCTACTGCCTTAGCTGAGCGCTCGGCGGCGCGTTTTGGTCGCCGTGCGACCGAAAGGCGCCATGGACGGCAAGACGCGGCTAGGCGCCGCTTTCGAGCGCGTCGGCGATCAGGCCGTCGGCGCGGCCCAGCGCCTCCTTGACCCCCTCCTCGATCGCCGCCAGCGCCGTTTCGATGCTGTCGGCGTTCTTGCGCATCCCGGCGAGGGCCTGACGGCCCTTCTTCAGCGACTCGAGGGCGCGCCGAGCGTCCTCGATCGCGTCCTTCATCGCGCGGGCGTCGAGGGCCAGCTCGTCCTCGTGGGCTGAAAGCGCTCGTGCGCGCGCGAGCGCGTACGCCGTCTCCAGCACCAGGTGCTCGGGCTCGTCGCGATCGACCGCGACGATCATCTTGTTGCCCTCGTACTCGACCAAGCTCTGAGTCCCGGCCGGGATGTTCTCCTCGGTCGCGACCACCAGCACGGCGTAGTCGGCGCCCCTGTCCTCGAGCGCACCGTTGAGCGCCTTCCACGCGTCAGGGCGTCCCGGTCGGCTGTCCTTGGACTCGAAGGCGAGCTTCGCCAGGCATGGACCGGCGGCCGCCCCGACCTCGATCACGCTGTCCCCGCGCTTCCCGCGCGTCTCACCCTGGACGTCGCCCACGTGATGGGCGACGTCGCCGCGGGCGAGCGCGATCGAGTCGATCACCTCGTGGACGCGGTCCTCGAAGTCACGGCCCTTCGCGCTGCCGCGCGCCTGCTCCGCCTCGATCTCCTCCTTCGCTCCCAGCCGTTCGCGCAGCGCCGTCACCTCTGAAGTGAGCGCCTCGATCCGGCGGCGGTCCTCATGCCGGTCGGCCTGCTGCGCCTCCTGCGCGCTCTTCACCGCGCGCACCACCCCCGCCTTGAAGTCGGCGAGCGGGTTCGCCCCGTCCTCGGCCGAGAACTGGTTCGCGAGTTGGGTGCGCTGATGCTCCATCGCCCTGTTCAGGAGCTCGCGGATCTGCTGCTGGATCGAGCCGCTTCGCCCAGCGTCGAAGCTCGAAGCGAGCCGCTCGACGAACTCCTCCTGCCCCTCGGCGATCACTCCGCCTAGCCGCTCGGCGAGCGGTGCCAGCTGGCGCTCGAGCTCACCCTTGACGTAGTCGACGTTGGCCGCCGTCCCCTCCGACTCGAGCAGGCGGGCACCGATCTCGATTGCTTTCGAGACTGTTTCGACGGGGGGTTGCCTACGCTCCGCGCGCTCGCGCACGACCCGCGCGGTGCGCTCGTCGTTGATGGTCAGCGCCTCGATCACCAGGCGGTCGCCGAGGGCGCGCACCGCGCCCTCCCGCGAGCCGCCGTCGAGCGGGAGCTGTGGCTTTGCGGAAGCTTCCATCGTCAAACGGGTTGCTCCTCGGCTTCGCGTGCGGAGCACCCTCGCATCATCAAAGTAGTCGCGTCTCCGGACGCGACCTGACGCTGCGCGACCCCTCTCGGCTGCTCTCGAATACGATCCCGTCGTCCACGACCAGCGGAGGAACGAACTTGGCCGTAGAGATCGCCGACGTATCGAGGCTCGACGTAGAGCCCGGGCAGCTGCCGGAGAAGATGGCCGCCTGGGTGATCCGGCCCGAGCGGGAGGGGGAGCCGAAGGACGCCTTCCAGGTGGAGGAGATCGAGGTCCCCGAGCCCGGCGCCTTCGAGGTGATCGTGCGCGTCATGGCCGCGGGCGTCAACTTCAACAACGTCTGGGCGGCGCTGGGCAAGCCGGTCTCCGTCTTCAGCTACGGCGATCACCCCGAGTACGGTCATCACATCGGCGGCTCCGACGCCTCGGGGGTCGTCTGGAAGGTCGGCGAGGGGGTCACCCGCTGGAAGCCTGGCGACGAGGTCGTTATCCACTGCAACCAGGCCTCCTACGAGGACGTCGAGGTACACGGCCTCGACCCGATGGCGGCCCCGAGCCAGGAGATCTGGGGATATGAGACCACCTGGGGCTCGTTCGCTCAGTTCACCAAGGTCCAGGCGCAGCAGCTGCTGCCTCGTCCCCAGAACCTCTCCTGGGCCGACTCCTCCGCCTACGGACTCACCTACTTCACCGCCTACCGGATGCTGATGGACCAGTGCAAGCTGCAGCCCGGACACAACGTGCTGATCTGGGGCGCGGCGGGCGGCCTCGGCGTCTTCGCCACCCAGCTGTGTGCGGCGGCGGGCGCGAACGCCGTCGGCGTGGTCTCCTCGGAGGAGAAGGGCGAGCTGGTCAAGCGCCTCGGCGCGGTCGGCTACGTCAACCGCACCGAGTTCGCCGGGATGATGCGCAAGGGTGGCGAGTCGCCCGACGAAGAGAAGGCCCGCTTCAAGGAGTCGCGCGGCTTCGCCAAGCGGGTCAAGGAGATCCTCGGCGACGCCCCCGACATCGTCTTCGAGCACGTCGGCAAGGCCACCTTTCCCACCTCCGTCTTCACCGTGAAGCCGTTCGGAAAGGTCGTGATCTGCGGAGCCACCTCCGGTTACGACCTCGACTTCGACGTCCGCTACCTGTGGATGAAGCAGAAGCAGATCATCGGCTCGCACTTCGCAAATGCCTACGAGTGCATGCGCGCGAACCAGCTGATGGCCGAGGGCAAGGTCCAGCCGGTGCTGTGGCAGGTGATGGGGTTCGACGGCGTCGCCGAGGCGCACCAGCTCCTGCACGAGAACAAGCACCTGGGCAAGATCTCGATCCTGGTCGGGGCGACGGGAGAGGACGAGGGACAGAACGAGGAGGGGCCCGGTGCGATTCGCGCCGAGGTGGGCGCTTGAGCGGACGGCCCCGCAGGACCGGGAGCGCCCGCAGGAGGCTCCGGTAGATGGAGGTCTGCTACATCGACTGGCACGTCACCCCGATGCGTGCCGATCGCTGGTACGAGCTCTGGCAGCCGGGCGCCGCCCGCGCGATGGCCTTCGGCGCCAAGGGCTGGTCGCTGTCGCGCTCGACCGACGACCCGCTGATGTTCCGGCAGTCCTCGGTCTGGGAGAATCGCGCCGACTTCGATCGCTACTGGTACTCCGACGAAGTCGCCGCGATCCGCGAGCGCGCACTCAACTACTACGCCAAGCCCCTGCAGCCGACCTGGCACGAGCTGATCGCCGCCGAGTAGGAGAGACTTTCGTCCCGCAGCCGTGTTCTATCTGGGCCGGCACGGATCGCCGGCTCCGCAGATGCCGCCCCGACTGAGAACAATCCCCGTGATCGCCCTGGCGACGCTCGCGATCGGCGCGCCCGCCGCCGAGGCGAAGCTGACAAGCAGCTTCGCAGGGGGCGTGCTGGCGATCAGCGGCGACGACCGCGACGACCGGGTCGTGGTCTCGTGCGTGAACGGCTCGGTCAAGGTCGAGGGCGGCAACCTCAAGGGGCGCCCGGTCCCCTGCGCCCAGGTGGTCGAGATCGACGCGCTCACCGCAGGCGGCGATGACGTGATCGACTTCCGTGGCGTCAACCGCGAGTTCGGCCGCGCGAAGTTCCGCGGTTTCGGCACGGGCACCGGAGTCGCGGCGATCGCCGGGCCGGGCAACGATCGCTTCTTCGGCAGCCCCGCCTCCTTCAACCTCTTCTACGGCCAGGGCGGCAAGGACCGCGCGATCGGCGGCCCGCGGCGCGACTTGCTCTCCGGCGGCGCCGGCAAGGACCTGCTGCGCGGGGCCGGGGCCCGCGACACGCTGCTCGGAAACGGAGGGCACGACCGGATCTTCGGCGGGGGCGGCGCCGACACGATCAACGGACACGCCGGCAACGACCGCCTGAGCGGCGGGCGCGGCAACGACGCGCTCGGGGGCGGGACCGGTCGCGATCGCCTCTTCGGCGGACCCGGCCGCGACAAGCTGGTGGGCGGACTCGGTCGCGACGTCCTGCGCGGCGGCCCGGGGCGCGATCGCGAGATCCAGAATCCCGGCGACCCGAAGCAGATTCGCTAGCGCCGCCGTCGAGGCGCTACTCCGCGGAACCGTCCAGGTCCGCGCGGGTCCCCTGGGTGTCCTCGTCGGTCTCGGTCGAGTCCACCTCGTCGCCCTCACCGCCCGCCGGAGGCTGATGGGGCTCCTCGCCCTCGCCCGCGTCTCGCAGCGGATCGCCCTCGTTCACGTCGGAGGTGGCCTCCTCCTCGAGGCGGTCCTCCGCCTGCTCGAAGCCCTCCGCGACGCCGCCGCCGTGTTCGGCGCTGGCACGCTCGGCCTGCTCCATCCCCTCCATGCCCGTGCGGCCACCGATCTCGGCCGCCTCGCGGGCGGCGTCGGCTTCCTCCTCGCGCAGTCGCGATTCCTCGGGAGGCGCAGCGTCCGTCTGGTCGGTGGGCCCCTCCTCCTGCGGCCGGGCCCGGTCGGGGACCGTCTCGTCGCGCTGGCGCGCCATCAGCCCCCCTCCCGGTCTCCCTTGACCGGGTTCAGGTCGTCCTTGCTCTGCGGCGGATGCGGCTCGCTGGTCGAGGGAGGGGCCGGCGCCGGCTCCGACCCGCGCGGATCCTCGCGCTTCTCGTAGGGATCCGGCCACTCGGTCTGGTCGGGGTCGTCGGCGGGGTTGCTGAGCGCGTGGTGAGGCTCGTCGTCCTCGGCGCGGTTCCCCGGGTTCGCCTCGGGATCGCGAGAGTGCTCGCGCTCAAGCTCTGTGCGGTTTCGCTTCTCCTGGTTGGCCATCACCCTCGCGGTTACCCGATGCGAGCAACATCGAACGTCCCGCGTTCCCCCCTATACGGGGGTGCGAGGGACGTTCGACGTCAGTGTTGCTCGAGGGGGGCCATGGTCAGGCCCGCGTCCTTGAGCTGCTCCCAGTAGAGCTCGGCGGTCTCCTTGGGGCCGGTCCAGACGGTCGCCTTGCCACTGTTGTGGATGCGGTCCGCGATCGCATACCCCTTGTCCAGCGAGACCCCCGGGATCACCTGCGAGAGCGTCTTGGCGACATGATCGAAGGTGTTGTGATCGTCGTTGAGGACGATCACCATCCAGTTGCCGCCCAGGCCCGATTCCGGGCCGGCGCTGCGCGGGCGCTCAACCGTGGTCGTGCCGCCGCTCACGACCCAACCTTAGAACGGATTCAGAAGGGGTTTGGGACCTTGATTGCGACGTTGTCGAAGATCCCGACCACACCCGTGCCCGGACCCGATCCCTTGACTCCGGTGGTCACCACGCTGCGGCGCCCATCGGGCTGATCGGCCCCGGTGTCGGTGAACCTGAACACCGTCTTGCCGTTCACGGTCGCCTTGATGAAGGTGCTGGTGGTCGAGCCGTAGTCGAAGGCGCGCAGGCTCAGCTTGACCGGCTTCTTGCCCTTCCTCACGAACTTGCCCTTGCCCGAGCGCAGCAGCACCGGGCCGGGGGCTCCCGCCGGATCGCGGAAGAGCTGCCAGGTCCGGGCCACGGGCCGCACCCGCAGCTCGTAGCCGGCGGTCTCGCTGGAGCGGGCCGCGACCCCGGCGTAGGCCTTGTTCATCAGCTTCTTGGTGACGCGCCCGCCGACGTTGACCTGAGCCGAGATCTGCATGTCCGACCCGGGGTCGGTCGAGTCCCCGACCACCGAGGTGCGGAAGGCGCAGGCGCCGGTCTTGGCGCCGAGCGCAATCGACATCTGCTTCCGCTTCGCCCACTTCTTGGCGCAGCGCTTGCCGGACTGCTTCTGGAAGGCCGCGACGTCGCCCTTGGACTGAAAGGAGTAGACGGCGAC
>CAYZPZ010000063.1:0-9551 GCA_964480205.1 uncultured Conexibacteraceae bacterium | reverse complement strand
CGTCGGCGAGGATCGTCTTCCAGGCGATCGTGCGGATCAGGTAGGTGGTGAAGAAAGGCGCGATCACCGCGAACAGCAGCAGCAGTCGCCAGCGCCCGGCCTTGAGCGCGATCGCGTAGGCGAGCGGGTAGGCGATCAGCAGCGCCAGGACGGTGGCCGCCCCCGAGTAGAGGGAAGTGCGCAGGATCTGCTCGCCGCGCCCGTCCAGGGCCTGGCTGTAGTTGCCGAAGTCCCAGTCGAAGACGAAGCCCTCAGGCGAGTTCGGCACCCCCGAGCGCAGCGACATCTCCCCCATGAAGTACATGGGGATGAGGAAGAACAGCACCAGCCAGATGGCGCCTGGGCCGAGCAGCCCGTAGGGAAGCAGGCGCCGGCGGAGGGTCATCGCAGAGACGGCCCTCTGCTCATCTCCTCGCTCCTCCGCCGGCGCTTATGCGAGGGCGCGCGTAAGCGCGACCCGTTTTGTTCACCCGGCGATCACCTCCTGGAACGCGGCCTCGACCTCGGCCACGTCCTCGGCGTCGCCGGGGGGATCGGGCTGCGCGTCACACGGCTCGACGAACTCCTCGGTGGGGAAGATCAGCTCGTTGGTTCCGAGCTCCTCGTCCCGCTGCGTGAGGATTTCCTGGACCCCGTCGACCGGGGTGACGTAGTTCACGAACTCGGCGATGTCGGCCTGGACCTCGGGCCGATAGACGAAGTTCATGAACTCCAGGGCGGCCGCGGTGTTCGGCGCACCCACCGGGATCACCATGTTGTCGAACCAGACCATGCAGCCCTCCTCGGGCATGCGCCACTCGGCGTCGTCGCGACCGATCAGCGACTCGTCGCCCGACCACCCGATCGCCGCGACCACGTTGCCGCTGGTCAGGTCCTCGGTGTACTCGTTGCCGGTGATCCGGCGGATCTGCCCCGAGTCGATCGCCTGATCGATCTTCTCGATCGCCTCGAGCCAGTCCTCCTTGGTGGCGTCCTCGACCTCGATGCCCTCGCCCTTCAGCACGAGCGGCACCGTGTCGCGCAGCTCGGAGAGCATCGTCACCCGGCCCTGGTACTGCGGATCGAACAGGTCGTTGATCGAGGTCACGTCCGGGGCCTCGCTGGTGTTGACCCAGATGCCGGTCATCCCGCCCTGCCACGGAACCGCGAACTCGCGATCGGCGCCCGCCGTCTCGAACTGCGGCGCCAGGTTCTCGGTGACCGTCGCGATGTCGTCCTGGTTGATGTTCTGGACGTAGCCCAGGTCGTGCATGCGGCGGGCCATCCAGTCGGTGACCACGAGCAGGCTGCGGCCGCCGGAGCTCCCCTGATCAAGCTGGGGCTTGATCTGGTTGAAGAACTGGACGTTGTCGTTGATGTCCTCGGCGTACTTGACCGTGACACCGGTCTCCGCCTCGAACTCGTCGATCGTGTTGCCCTCGCCCTTGTCGATGTAGCCCGGCCAGTTGGAGATCGTGATCTCGCCCTCGACCGGTCCCGCCTCGGCGGTGGGAACGTCCTGGTCGGCGCCCCCGCCGACTCCGTCATCGTCGCCTCCGCAGGCGGCCAGGGTCAGCGCCGCGATCAAGGCGGCCACGCTCAATAGGTATCTGCGCACTTGCTCGTCTCCTCTCTCGTGTTCAAGCTGCTTGCGTTTCGGTCTGTCCCTGGCCTGGACCCGCCGCGCTCGGCGCGAACTCGGTCTCTCGGACCAGGTGCATGTGCTCCGGCGCCCAGGAGAGGCTGGTCTTCGCGCCGCCCCCGGGAAGCCGCTGCCGCTCGCTCTCGTCCGCGTTGGGGACGAGCACCGTCATTCGCACCTCATCGGGAAGCCGGACGACCAGCTGCGTCGAGCTGCCCAGGTACAGCGAGCTCTCCACCAATCCCTCGATCCTCGGCTGCCCGCGCCCTGCGTCGCCGAGCCGCAGCTTCTCCGGGCGGACCACGGCGTGACAGCGGTCCCCCGGGCTGAACCCGTTGACGTCGGTCCTCACCTCCACGCCGCTGTCGAGCTTGATCTCGCCGCGCGCCCCCGTGCTCTTGACCACGCCGGGCATCAGGTTGGAGACGCCGATGAACCCCGCGACGAAGGTCGTGGCGGGCCGCTCGTAGACCTGCTCGGGGTCGGCCACCTGCTCGACCCGGCCGTGGTTCATGACCGCGATCCGGTCGGACATGGTCAGCGCCTCCTCCTGGTCATGGGTGACGTAGACGAAGGTGATGCCGACCTCGGTCTGGATCCGCTTCAGCTGCACCTGCAGACCCTTGCGGAGCTTCAGGTCCAGGGCGCCGAGCGGCTCGTCCAGCAGCAGCACCTTCGGCAGGTTGACCAGGGCCCGCGCCAGCGCCACCCGCTGCTGCTGGCCGCCGGAGAGCTGGGCCGGTCGCCGGCGGGCCTCGGCGGCGAGGCCGACGCGGTCGAGCTCCTCGGCCACGCGCCGGTCGGTCTCGGCGCGCGCCACCTTCTTGCGGCGCAAGCCGAAGGCGACGTTCTCGGCGACGCTCAGGTGCGGGAAGAGCGCATAGCTCTGAAAGACGGTGTTGGTCGGGCGGCGGTAGGCGGGCAGTCCCGCGACGTCGGCGCCGTCGATCAACATCTGTCCCTCCGTGGCCTCCTCGAATCCCGCGACCATGCGCAGGGTGGTGGTCTTGCCGCAGCCGCTGGGGCCGAGCAGGGTGAAGAACTCGCCGCGCCCGATCTGGAGATTGAGGTCGTCGACCGCCGTGAGCTCGCCGAAGCGCTTGGTCACCGAGCGCAGCTCGACGCTGGGAGCGGGCGATCCGGCGGCTGCTTCCAAACTGCTTTCTCCTCCTTGTCCAACTGGTCGGTCGCGGGTCATCCGGCACGACGCACCGGAACCGTAAGCAACGGCATGGCGGGGGGCAACTGGCAGATGCCCTAAACGCGTGCCGCCTCCTTGTACGATCCGTACAAGTCCGTTTCGCAAGCTTGACCGAAATCTCGATTGCGATGCGGCCGCTTCGGCCTTACGTTTGTGCAAGGCGTCGAAGCGAGAGGAGAGGACGAGAGATGGCCGCGACCCCCCAGACCGAAGCCCCGGCGACCACCGCGGGTGGCGACCTGCAGGAGCGGGCCCGCCGGCACCTGTGGATGCACTTCACCCGGATGGGCGCCTACGGCCCCGACCAGGAGATGCCGATCATCGTCCGCGCCGAGGGCTGCTACGTCTGGGACGAGCACGGAAACCGCTACCTGGACGGCCTCTCGGCGCTGTTCAGCGTCAACTCCGGTCACGGCCGCGAGGAGCTGGGCGAGGCGATGGCGGCGCAGGTTCGCGAGCTCGATTTCGTCACCCTCTGGAGCTACGCGCACCCTCGCGCGATCGAGCTGGCCGAGCGGATCGCCTCGCTCGCCCCGGCCGACCTCAACCGCGTCTTCTTCGTCAACAGCGGCTCGGAGGCGGTCGAGTCGGCGCTGAAGCTGGCCCGCAACTACCACCGGCTGCGCGGCAACGGACAGAAGACCAAGGTGGTCGCCCGCGAGATCGCGTACCACGGGACAACCCTCGGCGCGCTCTCGGCGACCGGGATCCCCGCGCTGCGTTCCCCCTTCGAGCCGCTTGCCCCCGGCGGGCGCCACGCGCCCAACACCGACAGCTACCGCTGGCCCGAGGACCGGGACCCGCTCTGGGCGGCCGACCAGATCGAGGAGCGGATTCTGTTCGAGGGGCCGGAGACGGTCGCCGCCGTGATCCTCGAGCCCGTGCAGAACGCCGGCGGCTGCCTGCCGCCGCAGGAGGGCTACTTCCAGCGCGTGCGCGAGATCTGCGACCGCCACGGCGTGCTGCTGATCTCCGACGAGGTGATCTGCTCGTGGGGCCGGCTCGGCCACTTCTTCGGCTGCGACCGCTACGGCTACCAGCCCGACATCATCACCACGGCGAAGGCGCTGGCCGCCTCGTACGTGCCGATGGGGGCGATGATCGCCTCCGAGAAGATCTTCGAGCCCTTCAGCGAGGGCAAGTCGATGTTCGCCCACGGGTCGACCTTCGCCGGGCACCCGGTCGCCGCCGCGGTGGCCCTGGCCAACATCGAGATCTTCGAGCGCGAGGAGCTCTGTGGGCACGTCCTGGCCAAGGAGGACGAGTTCCGAAGGGCGCTGGAGTCGCTCTCTGATCTGCCGATCGTCGGCGACGTGCGCGGCGCCGGGTTCTTCTGGGCGATCGAGCTGGTCAAGGACAAGGAGACCAAGGAGAGCTTCGACGACGAGGAGTCGGAGGCGCTGCTGCGCGGCTTCCTCTCCGGTGAGCTGTACAGGCGCGGGCTGATCTGCCGCGCCGATGATCGAGGCGACCCAGTGATCCAGCTCGCCCCGCCGCTGATTGCCGACACCGAACAGTTCACCGAGATCACCGAGGTGCTGCGGCCGGTCCTCGACGAGGCCTACGAGCGGATCAAGGGCTAGCCCCAGATGCTCAGCGTCGGCGACCTCACCTCCGAGCTCGATCTGAAGCTCGCCACGGGTGCCGACGCAGCCCCCGAGCGCGAGGTCCGCTGGGTGCACATCTCCGAGCTCCGCGACCCCACCCAGTGGCTCTCGGGCGGCGAGCTGCTGCTCACAACCGGCATCCAGCTGGGCAGCGCCGAGCAGCAGCGACGCTACGTGCGCCTGCTCGCGGAAAGCGGCGTGGCCGGGCTCGGCTTCGGCACCGGCTTCGACCATCCGAAGCTGCCCCGGGCGCTGATCGCCGAGGCCGAGAAGCTGGACTTCCCCGTCTTCGAGGTGCCCTACGCGACCCCGTTCATCGCGATCACCGAGGCGGCCGCGAACCGCCTCGTCAACGAGCAGTACGACGTCCTCTCCCGGGGGCTCGCGGTGAACGAGCGCCTCGAGCGCATCGTGCTGGAGGGCGGTGGCCTGGAGCAGATCGCCCGGGAGATCGCTTCCGCGGTCCAGGGCAGCTCGGTGGTCCTGGATTCCCGCGGGGAGCCTTTGGCCCACGGCGGGCGGCGGCTCTCCACCGACGTGCTCGGGACCGTGGGCGAGCTGGTGCGGCGCCGAGGCGCGGCCGCGGCTCCGTTCGTCCCGCCCCAGCCCGGCCTGCGGGGCAAGGCGCTGGCGCACCCGGTCTCGGCTCGCGGCGGAGCCGCGGACGCCTGGCTGGTCGTGGTGCGGCGCTCCGGCGAGCTCGGGGACTTCGAGCGGCTCTGCCTGCAGCAGGCGGCGATCGTGGTCGCCCTGGAGCTGATGCGCGAGCGGGTCGCGCGCGAAACCGAGCGCCGGCTCTCGGGCGAGGTGCTGGCGGCCGCGCTCGGCGGCCGGCTGCCGCCCGATGACGTCCGCGGGCGTCTATCTCCCTTCGGGATCGGCGCCGAGGCGGGGGTGATCGTCTTCGAGTGCCCCGACCCCGGCGGGTCCGAGGCCACCCTGGAGGCGCACCTTCAGGTCCACAATCAGCAGTCGCTGGTCGGCACTCACCCCGCGGGACGGCGCGAGCTTCTCTGCGCGGTGATCAGCGGCGACGGGGTCGATCCGATCGGGGTGGCCGCCGAGGCGAAGCGGGCGCTGGCCGACGCGCACGGCGAGTGCCGCGCCGCGGCCAGCCGCGTGGCGCCCGTCGATCGGCTCCGGCACTCATTCCACGAGGCGCGCTGCGCGCTGGAGGCGACTTCGTTTGCCAACGGGGCCGGTCCCGAGGTTGCCTCCCACCGCGACCTGGGGGCGTTCACGCTGCTGCTCTCGGTCCAGGACAACGAGGCGCTGCGCCTCTACTGCGACAGCGTGCTCGGGCCGATCGAGTCGTCCGACGGCCGCTACGCCGACGAGCTGCTGCGCTCGCTGGAGGCCTACATAGACCGCAACGGCCACTGGGAGAAGGCGGCGAGCGACTGCTACTGCCACCGCCACACCCTGCGCTATCGGATCAAGCGGATCGAGGAGCTGACCGGGCGAGACCTCTCCCGTGCCAACGACCGGGTCGAGTTGTGGCTCGCCCTGAGGGCGAAGGAGCTGATCTCATGAGGGTCGCGGTGCTCGGCGCCGGGGGCACGATCGCGCCGGCAATCGTCCGTGACCTCGCCGAGTCCGAGGAGGTCGAGTCGATGCTGCTGCTCGATCTCGATCCGGAGAGGGCCGCGGCGGTGGCGGCCGAGCACTCCGGGGGCAAGGGGGCGGCGCGCGCCGCCGACGCGACCGGCGATCTCGCCGGCGCGCTGGAGGGGGTCGAGCTGCTGGTGAACTCAGCGGCCTACCGGATCAACCTGGCCGCGATGGCCGCCTGCCTCGAAGCCGGGTGCCACTACCTGGACCTGGGCGGGCTCTACCACGTCACCACCGAGCAGCTCGAGCTCTCCGAGAGCTTCGAGCGCCGCGGCCTGCTCGCCCTGCTCGGCATCGGCTCGGCCCCGGGCAAGACGAACCTGCTGGCGGCCCGCGCGGTCCGTGAGCTGGGTGAGTCTCCCGAGGCGATCTCGATCGCCGCCGCCGGACGCGACCTCGATCCGCCCGCCGGCCTGAGCTTCCCCTACGCCCTGCGCACCCTGCTGGACGAGATCACGCTGCCCCCGGTGGCTCTGAGGGAGGGCCGCCCGCGCGAGCTGGAGCCGCTGCAGGCGGGGCCCCGGGTCGACTTCGGCGAGCCGATCGGGGAGGCGGAGACGATCCTCACCCTGCACTCGGAGGTGCTCACGTTCGGCCACAGCTTCGACACCCCCAACGTCACCTTCGCCCTGTCGCTGCGAGATGAGGTGCTGGGTCAGCTGCGAGAGCTTGCGGGGGCGCGCGAGGAGCGGATCGCCGAGACGGCCCGCTCTGCATCGCCCCCCTCGCCCAGGACGGTCTCGGTGCATCTGGTGGAAGCCAGGGGCACCGGGACCACCGTCCGGGCCCGCAGTCTCACCGGTCCGCACCGGGGATGGGGACTGGGGGGCGGGATCGTCTCGACCGCGTCCCCGGCGGCGGCCGCGGTGCGTCTGCTCGCCCGCGGCCGGATCGCGGCTCGAGGCGCCCTTCCCCCGGAGCGCTGCATCGATCCCGACGAAATGTTCGCCGAGCTGGAGACGCGGGGGGTGCGATTCGAGTTCGAGACCGTCGAGGACCTGAGCGGGGTGGCCCCGTCATGAAGGTGGGTGTTCCGGCCGAGGTCAAGGAGGACGAGTACCGGGTCGCCGTGACCCCGGCCGGGGCCCGCGAGTTCGCCGAGCGCGGCCACGAGCTGGTGATCGAGACCGGTGCCGGCGAGGGCAGCTCGATCCCCGACGAGGAGTACACGGCCCAGGGTGCGCGGATCGCGCCCGACGCCGCCGCGGTCTTCGAGCAGGCGGAGATGGTGCTGAAGGTGAAGGAGCCCCAGCCCTCCGAGGTCGAGATGCTGCGCTCCGGCCAGACCCTGTTCACCTACTTGCATCTGGCGCCCGACCCGGAGCTGACCCGCGGCCTGCAGGGCTCCGGCGCCACCTGCATCGCCTACGAGACTGTCGAGGACGCGCGCGGCAGGCTGCCGCTGCTGGCGCCGATGAGCGAGATCGCCGGCAAGATCGCGACGCAGGCCGGCGCCTTCTACCTGGAGAAGCCGTTCGGCGGCCGGGGGATCCTGCTCGGCGGCGTCCCCGGGGTGGCCGCCGCGACCGTGATGATCATCGGCGGAGGGGTGGTCGGGCTGAACGCGGCCTTCATCGCGATCGGGATGGAGGCGGACGTGTTCATCTACGACACCTCGATCGATCGGCTGCGCGAGCTCGACATCGCCCTGGGCGGCCGATGCTCCACCGTGTACTCCTCGACCCTGGCGATCGAGGAGATGCTGCCGCGAGCCGATCTGGTGATCGGCGCGGTGCTGGTGCACGGCGCCAAGGCCCCGTACGTTGTGCGTCGCACCCAGCTCGGCCTGATCAAGAGAAACGCCGTGCTGGTGGACGTGGCGATCGACCAGGGGGGCTGCTTCGAGACCTCGCGGCCGACCACCCACCGCGACCCGGTGTTCGAGGAGGACGGCGTGACCCATTACTGCGTGGGCAACATGCCCGGCGCGGTCCCGATCACCTCGACCTTCGCGCTCACCAACGCCACGCTCCCCTACGCGCTCGCGCTCGCGGGCCGCGGCATCGAGACGGCGATCCGCGAGGATCCCGGCCTGCGCATGGGCGTCAACGTGGCCGGCGGCAAGGTCACCCATCCGGCGGTGGCCGAGGCCACCGGGGAGGACCACGTGCCGGTCGAGGAGGCGCTGGGGATCGGCGCACGCCACAGGCAGCAGGCTTGAGGACGACTACGAGAGGAGGACGATGGCAACCGAGACGGCGAAGAAGACCGAGGTGCTGGAGCTCAAGAATCTGATCGGCGGCGAGTTCACCGATCCCGCCGACGGGGAGATGGAGGACGTCGTCAACCCCGCCAACGGCGAGGTGATCGCGCGGGCGCCCCTGTCGTCGAAGGAGGACGTGGATAGAGCGGTCGGGGCCGCGCGCAAGGCGTTCGATAGCTGGCAGAACACAACCCCGGGCGAGCGCCAGGCGCTGCTGCTGAAGCTCGCCGACGCGTTCGCCGAGCGGGCCGAGGAGATCACCGATCTGGAGACGATGGACGCCGGCAAGCCGCGCCAGGCGATGTTCGACGAGGAGATCGACCCGATGGTCGACCAGCTCCGCTTCTTCGCGGGTGCGGCCCGAATGCTCGAGGGCAGGGCCGCGGGCGAGTACATGGAGGGCCACACATCATGGATCCGCCGCGAGCCGGTCGGCGTGGTCGGCCAGATCACCCCCTGGAACTACCCGCTGATGATGGCCGTGTGGAAGATCGGCCCGGCCCTGGCCACGGGCTGCACGGTGGTGCTGAAGCCGGCCGAGACCACCCCGGTCACCACCCTGAAGCTGCTGGCCGAGATGTGCGCGGAGATCTATCCGCCCGGCGTGGTCAACCTGATCGGCGGCCACGGCGAGCCCACCGGCTCCAGCCTGGTCACCCACCCGGACGTGGACATGGTCTCGCTCACCGGCTCGCCCGAGACCGGCAAGTGGATTGCCAAGGCCGCCTCCGACACGCTCAAGCGGGTCCATCTCGAGCTCGGCGGCAAGGCCCCGGTGGTGGTCTTCGACGACGCCGACATGGAGCTGGCCATGGAGACGATCGCCGGCACCGGCTACTTCAACGCAGGCCAGGACTGCACCGCGGCGACCCGGGTGCTGGCCTCGAAGCGGGTCTACGACGACGTCGTCTCCGGCCTCGCCGAGCAGGCTGCCGACTACAAGACCGGCGATACCTTCGATCCCGACACCGTGCTGGGCCCGCTCAACTCCGAGCGCCAGCGCGACCGGGTCGAGGGCTTTCTCACAGGCAGGCCAGACGGCGCCGAGATCGTCACCGGGGGCAACAGGCCGGACCTGCCCGGTTACTTCCTCGAGGCGACGGTCGTCTCGGGTCCCGACCAGACCTCGGAGATGATCCAGCGGGAGATCTTCGGGCCGGTGATCACCGTGCAGCCCTTCGACGACGAGGCGAAGGCGATCGAGTGGGCGAACGGGACCCGCTACGGGCTCGCGTCCTCGGTGTGGACCCGCGACATTGGCCGCGCGATGCGCGTCGCGAACGCGATCCGCTTCGGCGCGGTGTGGAT
>CAYZPZ010000062.1:0-9608 GCA_964480205.1 uncultured Conexibacteraceae bacterium | reverse complement strand
GTCAGCGGCTCCAGGCGCTCCGGATGGGGCACCGCGTCCACGTCCTCGGCGATCCCGCCCATGTAGCGGGCCGGGATCTGGTTGCCGATCGAGCCCCAGTCGGGGTCCCGCCACTCGACCCGGTGACCGAGCGAGGCGAGCAGCTCTGCGGTGCGCTCGACCGCGCCGCGCGACTCATCGAGCAGGTGGGGTGGCGCCACCGCACGCGGCGGCTTGACGCTGACGGCGATGCGGAGCTGACCGGGCGGCGCCGAGGCCGTGTCCAGGAACGGCCGCTGCGGGGGAGCCGGTGCGTTGGGCGACCATGCGGAGCCGTCGGTGACCGCGTCGAGGAACAGCGCCGTGTCGGCGACCGTTCGGCTGACGCAGCCGTTCACCGACATCCCGTGCCAGTGCTCGGCGTCGATCGGGACCCGGTTGCGCTGCGGCTTCAGCCCGAACAGCCCGCAGTTGGCGGCCGGGTAGCGGATCGAGCCGGCGCCGTCGGAGGCATGGGCGAGCGCCGCCAGTCCCGCCGCCGTCGCCGCGCCGCTGCCTCCGCTGGAGCCGCCGGGGGTGCGCTCGGTGTCCCAAGGGTTGCGGGTGATGCCGAAGGTCTTGGACTCCGTGAAGCCGTGAATCGCGAGCTCGGGGAGGTTGGTCTTGCCGAGGATCACCGCCCCCGCGTCGCGTAGTCGCCTGACCAGCAGCGAGTCCTGGGCGGCTGGCCGGTCGAATCCCGCCGTCCCCAGCATGGTCACGTCCCCCGCCACGTCGACCACGTCCTTGATTGCGATCGGCACCCCGAGCAGTGGCGCGTGCTCTCCGGCGGCCAGGCGCCGGTCGGCGGCCTCGGCCTCCTGCAGGGCCCGCTCACCCCAGACCACGCGATAGGAGTTGAGGCTGGGGTCGAAGCGCTCGATTCGCTCCAGGTAGAGCTCGGTGAGCTCCCGAGAGGAGACCTCGCCATCGCGCAGCATCGCCGCCTGGCGAGCCGCTCCTGCGAAGGCGATTTCCTCGCTCACAGCCGCCATCCTTCCGCATCGATCACCTCGGCCGCCGCCCGATCCCCGCTTCGCACCGCCCCCTCCATGTATCCGCACCAGACCGTCGAGGTCTCGGCGCCGGCCCAGTGCACCCGTCCGGAGGGGCGGCGCAGCTCCTCGCCGTAGGCGGTCAGGGTCCCGGGCGAGGGCGAGCTGACCGGCCCTCCGGCACTCCACTCCTCCTCCGACCAGGCCTGCTCGAAGTAGGCGGAGGCCGCCCGGGCGGGCTCGCCGAAGAGCCGCGCGAGGCAGGACAGCCCTCGGCGGCGGCGCTCGGACTCCGGCAGGCGCGCGTGCTCGGCCGCGGTCGGCCCGGAGATGAAGCCGACCAGCACCCCCGGCGAGCCCTCGGGCGGAGAGTTGTCGAAGGTGGTCGAGATCGGCCCCGCATCGCTGACCGCCTCGCCGGTCAGGCCCTGCTCGCGCCAGAAGGGCCGCTCGTAGACGGCGGTGCACTTGGTCAGGGCGCCGCTCGACATCCGCCGGGCGAGCTGGTTGCGGCGACCGGACAGCCGGGGCTCGAAGCTGATCCGTGCGGTCAGATCGGGGGCCATCGCCACGATCGCCCGGCGCCCCCGCGCCACCAGCTCACCCGCGCGCACCTCCACCGCGGTGCCATCCTGGGCGATCGAGCCGACCGCCGTCGAAAGGACGACCGCGTCGCCGAGCCCCTGCGCCATCCGCGTCGAGAGAAGCTGCGAGCCGCCCACGAAGCGGTCCTGCTGCGCGCCGCCCTCGGTCTCGATCAAGGCCTCGAACCCTCCCGCGGAGGACGCGCAGTGCAGCGCCCACAGCAGCGACATCTGCTTCGCCTCCATCCCCCAGACCGTGCCGCAGGCCACCTCGAACAGAGCCCTGGCCCGCTCGCTGCGCAGGTTGCCGCGGAGCCAGCCACCCAGCGTCTGCTCGTCGAGCCTCGCCGCGTTCGGCGCCCGCCACGGCGCCTCGGGGGGAACCTGGCGGGCGAGCCGGTTGAACCGCCGCCGCGCGCGATCCATGTCCACCAGCACCAGCGGGGAGATCCTCGGGATCGTGCCGCGATAGCGCCGGCGCCGCCCCGCCAGCTCGAGCAGGTTGCGTCCCTCGTAGTAGGTGGGAAAGGTCTGCACGCCGAGCTCGCTCGCCAGGGCGTGCAGCCGCTCCTGGGTCGGCCCGACCCACTGGCCGCCGACCTCGGCGACGGAGCCGTCACCGAGCGGGAGGTTGAGAGTCCTGCCGCCGACCCGGTCGCGCGCCTCGAGCACCAGCACCGAGCGACCGGCGCCGGTCAGCTGGCGTGCCGCGGTCAGCCCGGCCAGGCCGGCGCCGACCACGATGACGTCGGCCTCGCGCTGCTCCGGCATCCGGGCAACCTAGCCCACCGCCGGAGCAGCGCCTACTGGTCGGAGGTGGCCCCTAGATCTTGCAGGTGGCCAGGCCGCGCTTCTCGAGGTAGCGCTGGTGGTAGTCCTCGGCGGGCCAGAACTCGCCGGCGGGGACGATCTCGGTCGCGATCGGCCGCTCGTGATCGGCTTGAATGCGCTCGCGCGAGGCGGTCGCGACCTTCTCCTGCTCGGGGGTGTGGAAGAAGATCGCGGTGCGGTACTGGGTGCCGACGTCGGGACCCTGGCGGTTGACCTGGGTTGGGTCGTGCAGCCCCCAGAAGACGTCGAGCAGCTCCTCGTAGGAGATCTCGTCGGGATCGAAGGTGACCTGGCAGACCTCGGCGTGGCCGGTGGCGCCGGTGCAGACCTCCTCGTATGAGGGACGCTCGGTGGAGCCCCCCATGTAGCCGACCACCGCGTCCTTGACCCCGTCGGTGTTTCGGAACTCGACCTCCACCTGCCAGAAGCAGCCGGCTGCGAAGGTTGCGGTCTCGTACACGGCGGCCATCGGGAGCAATGGTAGGCGCTGCGGTCAGCCCCGCATAAAGGGGAGGTGGCGCAGCAGTCTGCGGCGGACCGCGCGCCGGACCAGGTCACGGTCGTGCCCGTAGCTGAGCAGGGCGCGCGCCTGGTGCGGGGTCACCCAGCGCAGCTCGTCGACCTCGTCGTGAGCCTCGAACTGGCCCTCGATCGGATCCATCAGCCAGTAGCGCACGAGCTTCGTCCGCTCCTTGCGATCGAGGTAGGTCACTGCGGGCAGCTCGTCCAGCAGGCGGCAGCGCAGGCCCGTCTCCTCCTCGACCTCGCGCAGGGCCGCCCGTTCGAAGCCCTCCCCCGGATCGAGCTTGCCCTTGGGCAGAGACCAGTCGTCGTACTTGGGCCGGTGGATCACGGCGACCCGTGTCCGGCCCGGCCCCCCGCGCAGCACCACGCCGCCGGCGGCGGTCACCTCCGGATCGGCGCCGGTCGGAGTGGATCGGCTGCGCCCCACGGGCGGGCAGGGTACGCCAGCGCGCTTTACATCCGGCGGGCACGCGACCATCAGCTCGCGATGCTGTTGGTGAGGATCATCTGCTCAGATCCGGGATGCGAGGGCGAGCAGGAGGTCGCCGTCTCCAAGCTCGACGAGCTCGACGGCTTCGTCTGCGACTGCGGCCACGGTTTCGTGGTGGCCACGGTCTCGGACATGCGCGAGCTCAGCGCCGAGGTGATCTCGTTCGCGCCGCGGCGGGCCGATGCCGTCGCCGAGCGGCGCGCAGCCTGAGCCCGATTCCGATCTGCCGTAGCGTGCGCCCATGAGCGCCGGCGGCGAGCGCGTCGCACTCGCGGCCTTCATCGCGGGGTCCGTCCTCGCGGGGGGCAATGCGGTCGCGGTCCGTTTCAGCAACCGCGAGCTCGATCCGCTCTGGGGGGCTGGCCTGCGCTTCGCGCTCGCCGCCCTCCTCTTTGCGGCTCTGATGGCGGCGCTGCGGCTGGGCCTGCCGCGCGGTCGCGCGCTGCTCGGAACGATTCTCTACGGCGTCTTCACCTTCGGCGCCGCCTTCGCTCTCGCCTATTACGCCCTGGTCGAGCTGCACGCCGGGTTCGGCCAGATCCTGCTGGCGCTGGTGCCGCTGGCGGCGTTGATCCTGACCGTCGTGCAGCGCCAGGAGTCCTTTCGGCGCTCGGCTGGCCTCGGCGCGCTGCTCGCCCTGAGCGGGGTGATCCTCATGTCCGGCACGGCGCTCGAGGGCTCGATCCCCGTCCCGTCGCTGCTCGCCGGGATCGGGAGCGCCTTCTGCTTCGCCCAGGGGGCGGTGATCGTGCGCGGCTTCCCGCCGGTCCATCCCGTGACCATGAACGGGATCGGGATGACCGCCGGCGCCGCCCTGCTGCTGGCCGGCGCGCTGATCGCGGGCAACGCGATCGAGCTTCCTCGCGACAACGAGACCTGGGCGGCGATCGGCTTCCTGGTCGCAATCGGCTCGCTGGTCGTCTTCCTGCTCTACCTGGTGGTGCTGGCGCGCTGGACCGCGTCGCGCGCCTCCTACCAGTTCGTGCTGATCCCATTCGTCACCGTCGCCCTATCGGCCTGGCTCGACGACGAGCCCGTCGGGCTCGGGCTGGTCTTCGGCGGCCTGCTGGTGCTGGGCGGTGTCTACGTCGGCGCGCTCCGCCCCGCGCTCGAGCGCGAGCCGCCGGTGGCGCCCGAGTGAGCCCGCCGTTTCGCGGCGGCCCCCGCGGGTAGCTCTCCTGGCATGGATGCTGCTTTGATCATCGTGATCGCGGCCGTGGTGCTGCTGATCGTGTTCCTTCTGGCGCGGCGAGGCTGGGCGCGAAGCGTGGACGCCCGCCGCGAGAAGGCGGGTGAGCTTCGGGTGGAATCGACACGCGAGGAGGAGGACGCGCGCCGGGCCGAGCGCGAGGCCGAGCGCCAGCGCGAGCGGGCCGAGCGGGCCGCGCGCCGGGCCGACCGGCTCGATCCGGACGCCGACACGGGCGGAGGTCGCCTGGGCTTCCTCAAGCGCAACCGCGGCAAGGACGAGGACGAGCAGGCCGAGCGACCGCGCGAGGCCTAGGCGCAGAACTCGCGCAGCGCGCGCTTGCCGCCACCGAGCACGGGCCTGCCGTGCGCGAACAGCAGGTGATCGAAGTCGTGGTCGAGCAGCCGCGAGTAGGACTCGCGCAGCCCGCGCTTGACCTCGCGGGCGTTTTCGCCGAGCAGCCGGTCGGGGACGAAATGCAGCCGGTCCTCGTAGTGGATGATCCCGTCGGCGATCAGCAGCGCGCCGGGACCGCGGATGAGAAGCGCGGACTCGTCGGGGCAGATCGCCCCCACCTCGAGCGCCTCGATCCCGGGTGCGACCTCCTCGCCGAAGGCGAACCCCACGACGTCGGGGCCCCCCGCGAACTCGTGCAGGCCGGGCTTCGAGCAGTGGATCGAGCAGCTGAACTCCTCTGCGAAACGCTCGCCATCGCGCAGGTGGTGGCGGTTGCTGAGCAGCACGCGCTGCGGCGGCTCCTCGCCGAACGGCTCCAGCCCCTCGTCCGGAAGGTTCGGGTCGATCACCGCCCCCGCCCCCCTGACCCAGTGCGAGCTGCCCTGCACCCCGCTGCGAGGGTGCTTCCCGGTCCAGCGCCAGAGGCCCGGCAGGATCTCTTCCATCGCGCGACTCTATCCGCGCGTAGGATCGCGGCGCGTGCGGACTCTCGGCATCGATCTGGCGGCCCAGCCGAAGCGGACCGGGGCGGCGCTGATCGAGTGGCAACCGGAGGGGCCGACCCTGAGCGAGCTGCGGGTGGATCTCGACGACGAGGGGCTCCTGGAGCTGATCGGGGCCGCGGACAAGGCGGGCATCGACGCGCCGCTGGGCTGGCCGGACGAGTTCGTGGAGGCGATCGCCGCCCACCGCGACCGCGCCGGCTGGCCGGGACGCGGCCAGGACCAGGATGCCTTCCGGTTCCGGCTCAGCTTCCGCGCCACCGACCGTCGCCTGATCGAGTCAGGACGGCGCCGCCCGCTCAGCGTCTCCACGGACCTGATCGGCGTGGTGGCGATGCGCGCCGCCAACCTGCTCGACTCGCTCGCCGCCCGCGGCGAGCCCGTGGACCGCGCCGGCTCGGGCAAGGTGGTCGAGGTCTATCCCTCCCCGGCCCTGGCCGCCTGGGGGATCAACGCGGCCGGCTACAAGCGCCGCGGCGGCCCGCCACGGCTGCCGGTGCTGCTCGACGCGGTCGAGGAGCAGCTCGGCGGGCTGCAACTCGATGCCGAACAGCGCCGGCTCGCCACGACCGACCACAACTGCTTCGACGCGATCGTCGCCTCGCTGATCGCTCGCGCCGCGGCGCTGGGCCTGACCTATCCCCCGGCGCCCGGCGAGGAGGCCGATCGCGCGGTGCGCGAGGGCTGGATCCATATGCCGAGCAACGCCCTGGGCGACCTGGTCGACAGCTAGGACGCGAAACGCGGAATCGTCTCGGTAGTAACCCGCATCGATTTGCCGATCGGCCGCGCGGATAGGATCGGTGGCCTTGGCCAATCGCAGCCATGAAGCGGTCTCGGTCGAATACCGGGGCGTGACCAAGCGCTACCCCGGCCAGAGCCAGCCGGCGATCGACGACCTCTCGCTGGAGGTGCCGGCGGGCGAGATCTGCGTTCTGGTGGGGCCGTCGGGGTCGGGCAAGACCACCGCGATGCGGATGGTCAACCGCACGGTCGAGCTCACCGAGGGCGACATCCTGATCGGCGGCACCTCGGTGCGCGAGCGCAACCCGGCCAGGCTGCGCCGCGAGATCGGCTACGTGATCCAGGAGATCGGGCTCTTTCCCCATCGCACGATCGCCGAGAACATCGCTACGGTGCCGGCGCTGATGGGCTGGGGCCGCGAGCGGACGCGGGCACGGGTCGAGGAGCTGCTCGCCCTGATTGGCCTGGGCCCGGAGATGCGCGACCGCTATCCCGCCCAGCTCTCCGGCGGCCAGCAGCAGCGGGTCGGGGTGGCCCGGGCTCTGGCCGTCGACCCGCCGCTGATGCTGATGGACGAGCCGTTCGGGGCCGTGGACCCGATCAATCGCGAGCGGCTCCAGAATGAGTTCCTGCGCCTGCAGGCCGAGCTCGGCAAGACGGTCCTCTTCGTCACCCACGACATCGACGAGGCGATCAAGGTGGGCGATCGGGTGGCGGTCATGCGCGAGGGAGGCCGTCTGGCCCAGTACGCCACGCCCGCCGAGCTGCTGATGGTGCCGAGCGACGAGTTCGTCGAGGACTTCGTCGGCGCCGACCGCGCGCTGAAGCGGCTCGCCCTGATGCGCGTCCGGGACGTCGATCTCTGGCAGGCCCCGCTGGCCTATGTCGGCCAGCCGACCGCGGAGGTGCGATCCAAGCTCGATGGGGCCGAGGTGCCCCACGCCCTGCTGGTGGACTCCGAGCGCCGTCCGTTGGGCTGGCTCTCGGAGCGCGACCTCGCCCGCGAGGTTGTCCCCTCCCGCCCCGACTCCTCGCCCGACCCGCTCCTGGACCGCGACGACATCCTGCGCGATGCGCTCTCGGACCTGATGCAGGCCGAGTCGATGTACGCACCGGTAACCGACGGCCAGGGCCGGATCGCCGGCGTGCTCTCGGTCGAGGTGATCTCGGACTTCCTCACCTCGCCCCAGGCCCAGGTGGAGGAGCACCCGGCCCCGGAGCGGCCGCTGGTCGATGAGTAGCGGGCCCGCCGAGCTTTTTCCCTTGCTCGCCCAGGTCGAGATCCGCGAGCGCTCCGGCGATGCCGACTGCGTAGCCGAGAACGGCGCCTTCTGCTTCGGCTGGGCCACCGACAACTTCGACCGCTACGTCACCCCGACCCTGGAGCACCTGGTCCTGGTCGGCACCTCGGTCGGGGCCGGCTTCCTGATCGCCTTCGCCCTGGCGCTGCTCTCGCACCGGCGCCGCTGGCTGACCCCTCCCTTCCTCGCCGGCACCGGGATCCTCTACACGATCCCCTCGGTCTCCTTCTTCATCCTGCTGCTGCCAATCACCGGTCGCGGCACCACGACCGGCATCATCGCGCTCACCGCCTACACGCTCCAGATCATCTACCGCAACATCACGGCCGGGCTCGCCAGCGTGCCGGCCGGCGCCAAAGAGGCGGGGCTGGGGATGGGGATGACGCCACGGCAGCTGCTCTGGCGGGTCGAGCTGCCGCTGGCTATCCCCGAGATCGTCGCCGGCGTTCGGATCGCGACCGTGTCCACGGTCGCGATCGCCACCCTCGCGTTCCTCGCCGGAGCGGGCGGGCTCGGTACCCAGATCGTCGGGCAACTCGACTTCAAGACGAACATCGTGATCGCCGGCGGCCTCTGCATCGCGATGGCGATCGTCTTCGAGCTGCTCCTGTTAGCCGCTCAGCGGGTCTTGACCCCTTGGGAGTCCGGTAAGCGGCTCAGGCCCACGCGGCAGGCGACCGAGGTCCCCGAGACGCTCGCGGGGTCGCCGGCGTGACTGCGCCGCTGGGCTTCCTCGGGGCATTCGCGGACGCGATCAAGTTCGTCTTCGAGGGACAGGCCACGCGCTTCACCGGAGGCCGCGAGGTCGGCGGCCTCGATCAGGTCTGGGAGCTGACCGCAACCCACCTCGAGCTCAGCGGCGCGGCGCTGGGGGTCGCGCTGCTGCTGGCGCTGCCCGCCGGAGTCATGCTCGGGCACTATGGCCGTGCCGAGGCGTTCGCCGTGCCGATCGGCAACTCGATACGGGCCGTCCCGGAGCTGGTGCTGATCGCCTTCGTCGCCGCCTTCATCGGGTTCGGCTTCGGCAACATGGTGCTGGCGCTGATGGTGCTCGGCATCCCCCCGATCCTGACCAACTCCTACGTCGGGATCCGTCAGGTGGATCGGACTGCCGTCGAGGCCGCTCGGGGCATGGGGATGGACGACCTCGCGATCATTGCCCGGATCGAGCTGCCCCTGGCAGTGCCCACGATCATGAGCGGAGTGCGCACCGGGACGATCGCGATCATCGCCACCGCCACGATTGCGCCCTTCGGCGGTGTGATCACGCTGGGCGACTTCATCCTCAGCCGCAACGTCTACGGAGAGGCGGGGGTCCTGGCCGGGGCGATTCTGGTGGCGCTGCTCGCGGTCACCGTCGAGTTTTCGCTGGCGGGATTTCAGCGTTTGCTCACACCCCGCGGGCTGAAGATCGCGCGGGAGAGCGCGGCTGCATAGGATCCGCCGGGTCCAGGCGACCGGGAGGAAGAGGCCCCGAATCGGGGGCTGTCCGGGAGCCAACTTCCCGTGGAAGGAGTTTCAAGTGCTGAGCAGCGATAGACGCCTTCGCGCCCTGTTCGCCGCGTTCGCGGCATTGGTCCTCGCGCTCGGCGTCGCGGCCTGCGGCGGCGACGACGACGACGATGACGGAGGCGACGGAGGAGCCGCCGAGGCGATCGAGTCCAACCCGGACAACTCGGGGGTGCAGATCACGGTCGGCTCCAAGAACTTCACCGAGCAGATCGTCCTCGGTCAGGTCTACGCACAGGCCCTGGAGGCCGCCGGCTATACCGTCAACACCGACCTCAACCTGGGCTCCGAGCAGGTCGCCTTGCAGGCGCTCGAGGGCGGCGAGATCAGCGGCTATCCGGAGTACACGACGACGGCCCTGACGTCGTTCTTCGGCACCGCGCCGGACGCCGTGCCGAGCGATACAGCCGAGGCAGCCGAGGAGGCGCGCGGCCAGTTCGAGGACATGGGCCTGGTGATGTTC
>CAYZPZ010000061.1:0-9754 GCA_964480205.1 uncultured Conexibacteraceae bacterium | reverse complement strand
TCGCGATCCTCGTCGTCGCAGACGATCACCATGCGGCCGCTGCGGATCTCCTCGACGGCCTCCTCGATCGTCGCGAAGTGGCGCTCGTGAGCCTCGGCGGCGCTCTTCTCGGCTTGTTCGATTCGCTTCGCCATCTAGGTTTCCCTTTCTTCTACCAAGGGTGACATGGCTTCCAAGGCGCGTCGCACGTAGCGGGCCATCAGATCGCACTCCACATTCAGCCTGTCGCCCGGCTGAACCGAGCCCAGGGTGGTGCGCGCGAGGGTCTCGGGGATCAGCGAGACCTCAACCCAGCCCTCCCCCAGCCCGGCCACCGTGAGGCTCGCGCCCTCGAGCGCGATCGAGCCGCGTTCGACCACGTATGGCTCGAGCTCGGCGGGCAGCTCGACGCGAAGCCGCCGCGCGAACCCGTCATCGCTCACCGACGAGGCAGTGGCGGTGCCGTCGACGTGCCCCTGTACGAGGTGGCCGCCGAGGCGGTCGTCGGCGCGCAGCGGCAGCTCCAGGTTGAGCTCGTCGCCGGGCGCGCGCTCCCCGAGCGTGGTGAGCTCGAGTGTCTGGTTCATCACATCCGCCTCGAAGCCGTCGGCGTCGACGCGGGCCGCGGTCAGGCAGGCGCCCGCGACCGCGATCGAGTCCCCCTCGCTCAGCTCTGCGGCAAGCGACGTGGTGACGCGCAGCCGGGCGCCGTCGCCCGTCTCGCTGATCGAGGCCACCCGCCCCAGCTCGCCGACTATGCCTGTGAACACCAGATCTTCACCATTCCCTCAGCCGCGCGGTGATCAATAGGTCCTCGCCCACCGCCTCGTGCTCGATCGCCAGCGGGCGCATCCCGTCGGCGATCCGGCGCGCGCCGGCGCCCTCCAGCAGTGCGCGCGCGTCGCCGGCCCCCAGCAGCACCGGCGCGACGAAGAGCCGAAGCTGATCGATCTCCTCGGCATCGAACAGCGCTCCGGCCAGGGTCGGTCCGCCTTCCAGCAGGAGATCCTGGATCTCCCGCCGGCCCAGCTCGTCGAGCGCGGCGCGCAGCCGGGCCGTGCGGTCGCGGCCGGGAGCGACGATCACCTCGGCCCCGGCGCCCGAGAGGGCCTCGCGGCGGGGTGGGGCCGCCTCGGGCGCGCAGACGACCAGCAGCGGCGCCTCCGCGGCCGAGGACACCAGCGCCGAGTCGAGCGGCAGACGCGCCGTCGAGTCGAATACGACGCGGGTCGGCTGGCCGGTCGGTGCGGCGACCTCCCCCTCCGGCGCACCGGCGCGGGCGGTGAGCAGCGGGTCGTCGACGAGGGCCGTGCCGATCCCGACCGCGACCGCGTCGCATCGGGAGCGCCACAGGTGCACCAGCTCGCGGCTCTCGATCGCCGAGATCCAGCGCGAGTCCCCGCCGGGGGCCGCGACGCGGCCGTCCAGAGTCGTCGCCGCCTTGTAGGTGACCAGGGGCCGACCGGTGCGGGCGCGCTTGCGGAAGGCCTGGTTGAGCAGCCGCGCCGCGGCGGCCTCGGCTCCGCCCGCCAGCTCCACCGCGACCCCGCCGTCGCGGAGGATGCCGGGGCCGCGACCCGAGGCCTTCTCGGTCGGATCCTCCGAGGCATAGACGACGCGCGAGACGCCGGCCTGGAGGATCGCCTCGGTGCAGGGAGGCTGGCGACCGGTGTGCGCGCAGGGCTCCAGCGTGACGAAGAGCGTGGCGCCCGCCGGGTCGTTGCCACGAGCGCGGGCGTCCTCGAGCGCGGCGCGCTCCGCGTGCAGGCCGCCCAGCTCGGCGTGGTGCCCCTCGCCGATGGTCTCCCCGTCGCGGACGAGGACCGCGCCGACCAGCGGGTTCGGGCTGACCCGGCCGCGGCCGCCTTCGGCGAGCTCGAGCGCTCTGCGCAGATGGGCCGCTTGCTGTTCGGTGCCGGTCGCCGCCATGCCCAGCCTCCTGATTGACTGGTCAGTCAGCCAGGATTGTACGCCTATTACTCTGCCCGCCTATGGCGAGCGGGATCGAGGGCGGCAGGAGCGAGGCGCGCAGCTACGGGCGCCGGGCCAGCCTGCTCTCGCTCGGGGTTGGCCTCACCGGGCTGATCACCTACCTGTACTTCGCGATCGCCTCCCACGAGCTGCCCTCCGAGCAGTACGGAGAGATCGCGGTGCTGTGGTCGGCGGTGTTCATCACCGTCTCCACCCTGCAGCGGCCGGTCGAGCAGCTGCTCTCCCGCTCGGTCTCCGAGCACCTGGCGGTCGGGCGCTCCTACGCGCGCCCGGTGCGGGTGGCGGCGACGATCCAGGCCGGGGTGGCGGCCGGGTTCGTGGCGGTCGCGATCGCCCTGCGCGGACCCCTCGAGGACGGTCTGCTGAACGGCAACCAGACCCTTTATCTGATCGGGGTGGGCGCGGTCGCGGCCTACGGCGCCAGCTACTTCGCCCGGGGCTTTCTCGCCGGCAGCCACCGGCTCACCCTGTACGCGCTGCTGATCATCTCCGAGGCGATCTCCAGGACCGCCTTTCCGTTCGCCGTCGCGCTCGGGATCGCATCCGGGCAGGACGCCGTCGCGATCGGGATCATCGCCGCCCCTACCCTGTCGCTGATCGTCGTCCCCTTCGCCTTCCTCCGCCGGCGGGAGCGCGAAGTTCCGGTCGCGCCGGCCGCGGCTGGGGCCGGCGGCGCGGCGGCGGCGCCCGTGGACTTCAGCTTCGCCCGCGGCGGAGGCTTCGCCGCCGCGGTCTTTCTGATCATGCTCAGCGAGCAGACCCTGCTCAACGCCGGGCCGCTCCTGGTCAAGGCGAGCGCCGGCGCGGCCGCGGCCGGCTTCATCTTCAACGTCCTGATGATCGCCCGGGCCCCCCTGCAGCTGTTCCAGGCCGTCTCCACCAGCCTGCTGCCCCACCTCACCCGCCTGCAGTCCCAGGGCTCGGAGGGCGACTTCCGCGCCTCGGTGCGGGTGACGATCCTGGCGATCGCCGGGATCGCCGCGCTGGTCGGGGCGCTGATGGCGCTCGCGGGGCCTCAGCTGATGCAGATCGCCTTCGGCGAGAACTTCGACTACGAGCGCCCTGACCTGTTGATCGTGACCGCCGGGATGGGCCTGTACCTGTCCGCGGCCACCCTCAACCAGGCGGCGCTCGCCCGGGGCCACATCCGCCAGGCGGCGATCTGCTGGGTGGGTTGCGCGATCGCCTTCGTCGCCTGGACGGCACTGCCGATCGTCGGCGACGAGTTCAGGCGGGTGGAGGTGGGCTACCTAGGGGCCGCCGCGGCCCTCTGCGTGTTGCTCTACACCCTGTACAGACGGCCGCATCTCCCCACGCACGAGGTCGAGCCGGGGTCGACCGATGAGATGGAGCTGCAGCTCGCCGCCGCCGACGAGGGCAGCTAGCGCGAGGCTACGATCAGCCCGCTCGCTCGCTCTGCGGAGCGAACAGGTTCTCCAGCCGAGCCAGCGACTCGGTGGTGCCCATCGCGATCAGGACGTCGCCGGCCTTCAGCGACCTGCCCGAGGGCGGCTGCGGCTGCACTCGCCCATCAGGGTCCCGCAATGCGGCGATCGCGGTCTCACCCCGGACGTCTCCGATGGTCTTCCCCTCGCCCTCGCAGCCCTCCGTCACCTCGATCTCCTCCATCCGCCACTCCGGAGCGACGTCGACCACCCCCGCGACCTGCGGGCGCTGGGCGAGTCGGGCCATCTCGGCCCCGCTTGACTTGTAGGGGGAGATGACGCGGGTGGCGCCGGCGCGCAGCAGCTTCTTCTCGGAGTCGGCCAGGCTGGCCCGCGCGACGATGGTGATGTCCGAGCGCAGCTCTCGAGCCGTGAGGCAGATGAAGATGTTCTCGGCGTCATCGTCGACGCAGGCCAACACCGAACGGGCCCGGTCGATCCCGGCCTCCCGCAGGGCCTCGTCATCGGAGGGCGTCGCGAGCAGGAACGGCACCTTCATGTCGCCGGCGCGGTCGCGGTTCTCGGGCAAGGTGTCAACCACCATGATCGGGTGGTCGGCCGCCTTGAGATCGCGGGCGACCTGCCGGCCGACCCGACCGAAGCCGCAGATGATGTGGTGGTCGGAGAGCTGTGACACCCGGCGCAGCGTACGGCGTTGATCGAGGATCTGGCTGAGATGGCCGGCGACGAAGAACTCCGCGATGGTGACGACCGTATAGAGGACCACCGCCGCGCCCAGCAGGATCAAGACGAGCTTGACCAGCTGGCCGTCGGCCCCTTCGGGCTCCGCGCTCGCCCCAACGGTGGTGATGGTGTCCACGGCGCGCACGAAGCCCTGCCAGAGGGAAACCCCCTCGGTCAGAGCAAAACCCACCGTCCCGAGCGCCGTCACGGCCGCAGCGAGCGCCACCAGGATCCCCAGACGCCGCACGAACGGCGCCAGCTGGCCGCGCCCGGCGGCGATCGGTGCGACGCGCGGCCCCGGATGCTGCGATTTGGCAGGCATCGACGCGGTGGACGTGGCTATCTGGCTGCGGCGGCCGCTGTGATCGCGCTGTACGCCTCGGCCGGGTCGTCGGCGCCGAACACCGCCGAGCCCGCGACGAACAGCCTCGCTCCGGCCTCGGCGACCGGCCCTGCGCTGGCGGCGTCGATGCCGCCGTCTACCTCGATCGCGGCGTCGGGAGCGATCTCGCTCAGCCGCCGGACCTTGTCCGGCGAGGAGGGGATGAATGGCTGACCCCCCCAACCCGGATTGACCGTCATGCAGAGGACCAGATCGGCGTCGGCGCGCAGCTCGCGGACCGCCTCCGCCGGCGTGCCCGGGTTGAGCGCGACCCCCGCCAGGCAGCCGAGCTCGCGGATCGCGTGCAGGGTTCGGTTGGCGTGCGGCGTCGCCTCGGCGTGGAAGGTGATCGAATCCGCCCCCGCCTTGGCGAACTCCTCGATCTGCGCCTCGGGGCGCTCGATCATCAGGTGCACGTCGATCGCGCCGCCGGCGGAGTGCACCTGATCGGCGATCGCCCCGGCCACCAGCGGGCCGATCGTGATCGGCGGAACGAAGTGCCCGTCCATTACGTCGACGTGGATGAGCCGCGCCCCGGCCGCCATCACCTCCTCCACCTGGGCGCCGAGCCGCGAGAAGTCGGCCGAGAGGATCGAGGGCGCCACCCGGCGTTCGCCGTAGAGCTGGCGGCGGGATCTCAGCTCGGGCTCGGTCGCCGCTTCCATAGTCGCCGTGACTCTAGACCGCGAATCAGATCGTGCGCAGCATCGAGTGCTCGCAGTGCTGGCAGGTCATGTCCTCGGTGCGGCTCATCCGGCTGATCGTCTGATGCTCGCCGCAGTTGGGGCACTGCGAGACCAGCTCATAGCGGCGCAGGCAGTAGACGCAGACGAAGCGGCCCGGTAGCTGCGCCGGGCGCAGCCACGGCTCTCCGCACCCGGGACAGTTGGGTCGGCGCAGCGCGCCGCCCCTGGATGTCCTCTCGGCGGACTCGGAGCGTTCGCCTATGCCTGCCTCTGGCGACTCCGCCATGTGGCGATCGTAGCGAGAGCTAGACCGCGCGAGAGGGCAGCTCGTGCCCGCGCAGGAAATCGGCCGCGGGCATCGCGCGGCCCCCGGGGGGCTGCACCACCTCCAGCCGCAGCGCGCCCTCGGGCGTGCCCAGCACGGGCACGCCGTCGGCTACCGCGATCGCTCCCGCGGGGGGACCCCCATCCGTCGCGCTCGCCCTGCGGACGCCCAGGCGCGATCCGCCCTCCAGCTCGATGTGCGTGCCTACCCGCGGGTTGAGCGCGCGCACGATGCGGGCCAGCTCCACGGCGGGACGGCGGGGGTCGAGCAGGCGCTCCTCGGGCGAGACCTTCTCGGCGTAGGTCGCCTCGCTCTCGTCCTGCTCGGCGAACTCCAGCTCGCCGCGCTCGACCAGATCGAGCGTCCGGACCAGCAGTTCGCCGGCGCGCTCGGCGAGCCGGGCCGAGAGCGAGTCGAAGTATTCGCCGGGCTCGATAGCGATCTCCTCGCGCAGCGCGACCGGGCCGGAGTCCAGCCCGGCGGTCACCCTCATGATCGTCACCCCGGTGCGCTCGTCGCCGGCCATGATCGCCCGCTCGATCGGGGCGGCGCCGCGCCAGCGGGGGATCAGGGAGGGATGGACGTTGAGCATCAGCTCGCTGAGCAGCGGCTCGGAGATCAGCTGCCCGAACTCGCAGACCGCGATCGCCCCCGGCCGCAGGCCGGTGATCGCGGCCACGGTCTCGGGCTCGTTGACATCCGCGGTCTGGCGCAGCTCCAAGCCGCGCTCGCGGGCCAGCTCCGCGGCGGGAGGAGAGGCCAGCCGGCGCCCACGGCCGCGCCGGCGGTCCGGAGGGGTCACCACCAGCGCCGGCCGGTGCTCGCTCGCGGCCAGACGAGCGAGGACCGAGGCGGCGAACTCAGAGGTTCCGAGGTAGGCGGTCCTCAAGCCGCGGAGCTGCCCGCCCCGTTCTCCCCGGCGAGCGCCTCGATCTCCTCGGGCCGCTCCGGCGCATAGGTGCCACCCTCGCGGAGGGCCCGCATGGCGCCGCGGCGCTGCTCGCGCGGAGCGCGCTGCAGGATCAGCACCCCGTCCAGGTGGTCGATCTCGTGCTGCAGGACGCGCGCCTCCAGCCCGGAGGCCTCGATCAGCACGGGCTCGCCCGAGGGCTCGGCGCCGCGCACCCTGACGTGAAGCGGCCTCTCGATGTCGAGCACTATTCCGGGCAGGCTGAGGCAGCCCTCCTCCGCGGTCGCGAGGTCCGCCGAGCGCCACTCGACCTCGGGGTTGACCAGCGCCGTCGGTGGCGCGTCGTGGCCGGCTTGGAAGACGAGGATGCGGCGCAGGATTCCGAGCTGGGTGGCGGCCAGGCCCACGCCCATCCCGTCGCGCATGATCGCGATCATCCGCTCCGCCTCCTCGGCGAGCGAACCGTCGAACTCGGCCACGGGCGAGGCCTGGGACTTCAGCACCGGGTCGCCGAACTTGTGGACCTGCTCGAGCGCGGCGGCCCGTCGCTCCAGCGCCTCATCGTCCAGGCCCTCGGCGACCCCGGCCTCGACCGGGACCTCGCCCTCGCCCTCGCTGACCTCGACCTCGGTGTCGACCTCGTCGCCCATCGCGCCGAGTCTAGAACGTGCCTACTGCGGATCGACGTCGACCGAGATCGCGATCTCGCGCAGGGCGCGCCCGGCGACTGCTGATTCGACGGCCTCGCGCACGGCCGCCACCGTAGGCTCGCGCTCGGAGGCCTTGAGCAGCAGGCGGCGGCGGTGACGGGCGCGCCGGCGAAACAGCGGTGCCGGGCCGAGCAGCTCGTCGCCCGTGGGCAGGTTCCGCTCGATCCGCTCCCCCACGAACTCGGCTGCGCGCTCCACCCGGCCCTCATCGGCGCCGGCCAGGACCAGCTCGACGAGCTGTGAGAAGGGCGGGTAGCGGAGCGCCTCACGTCGCTCGAGCTCGCCGGCCAGAAAGCCGGCCGAGTCATGCCTCGCCGCAGCGACGATGCTCGGCGCACCCACGGCGAGGGCCTGGACCAGCACGCGCCCGCCGGCCGCACCGCGGCCGCTGCGGCCCGCCAACTGGGTGATCAGCGCGAACGTTCTCTCCTCGGCGCGGAAGTCCGGCAGCCGCAGGCTGCCATCGGCATCCAGCACGACGCCGAGCGTGACCTCAGGGAAGTCGTGACCCTTGGCCACCATCTGGGTGCCGACCAGCACCCCGGAGTCGGCCCGTTCGAAGCGCCGCAGCAGCTCGCCGTGTGACCCGGCCCCGGCGCTGTCGGAGTCGAGGCGGAACACCTCCAGCGGCTCCAGCAGGGCGGTCAGCTCCGACTCGATGCGCTCGGTCCCCGAGCCGACCCTGGCGATCGTCACCGAGCCGCAGTCCGGACAGGAGCGCGGCGTCGGCTCGGCGTGGCCGCAGTGATGGCAGTGCAGCCCGCCGGCGCGGTGCAGGACCAGCGAAACGTCGCAGTCGGGGCACTCCCAGGCCCTCCCGCACGAGCGGCAGGCCAGGTGCGTGGACCAGCCCCGCCGGTTGATCAGCAGGATCCCCTTGCCCCCGCTGGAGCGCAGCTCGTCCAGGGCCTCGGTGGTCCGGGGGTGAAGCGGCCCGCGGACTCCGCCGCGCATGTCAAGCACCTCGACCGGGGGCAGGCCGCGGCCGTCGACGCGTTCGGGCAGCTCAAGGCGCTCCAGCTGCCGCCAGCTCTCCGGGCGCGGCGTCGCGCTGCCGGCGACAAGAACCGCGCCCGCTTGGGCGGCCCGCCGCCGCGCCACCTCGCGGGCGTCGTAGCGCGGATCCCCCTCCTGCTTGTAGGAGGAATCGTGCTCCTCGTCGATCACGATCAGCCCCGGATCGCTGAGCGGCGCGAAGGCCGCCGAGCGCGGCCCGACGCAGATCCGGGCCTCGCCCGAGCGCAGCCGCCGCCACTCGTCGTAACGGGCCCCCGCCGGCATGCCGGAGTGCAACAGGGCGACCCGCTCGCCGAACCGCCGGCGGAAGCGCCCCACCGTCTGGGGGGTGAGCGCGATCTCGGGCACCAGGACGATCGCCCCCCTGCCCCGCTCGAGCGCCGCCCGGGCCGCCTCCAGATAGACCTCGGTCTTGCCCGAGCCGGTCACGCCGTGCAGCAGGTACTCGCCGCCGCCGTCGAGGGAGCCCGCGATCGCCTCGACCGCCGCACGCTGCTCCGGGTTGAGCGCAACCCCCTCATTGATCGCCCCAACGCTGGCCCGCGCCGGGCGTCGGCGGCGCTCGACCTCGCGGGTCCGCACCAGCCCCCGCTCCTCGAGACGGCGGATCGCGGCTCGGTCGGCTCCCGCCGAGCGGCCCAGCTCCCGGGCCGTCCGGGCTCCCGCCGCCAGGGAGCGCAGGATCGCCCGTTGACGCAGCCCCAGGCGCTGGCCCCCGCTCACCGCCTCGTTCGCCTCAGGGGTGGCCTCGACCTCGAGCTCGGTCAGAGCCCGAACCCGCCGCGAGTCCGCGCCGGTCCCGATCCCCGGCGGCAGGGCGAGCCCGAGGCCGCGCGCCGCGGTCGAACAGTAGGCCTCACCGACCCAGCGCCCCAACTCGACCAGCTCCGGCGGCACCCCGGCCTCCAGCGCCTCCAGCGGCTCCGCCAAGCGCGAATCCGGGAGCTCGCTGCGATCGGCGAGATCGACGACCACGCCCTTGACCCGGCGGCGTCCGAAGGGCACGACGAGGATCGAGCCGACCCCCACCCCCTGCATCGAGCTGGGCAGGCGGTAGTCGAAGGGGCCCCGCACGTTGCGGGTGCTGAGCAGCGGCTGGACCTTGGCAATCGACACTCTTCCGAGGCTAGGGCCCCGGGCGGCGGCAGCGCGTCGGCCGCGAAGCTAGGCGGTCGCCTCGGAGGCGGTCTCGAGCCCGGCGGCCTCGCGCAGGTCGTCCACCCGGTCGATCCGCTCCCAGGTGAAGTCGTGGTCCTCGCGGCCGAAGTGGCCGTAGGCGGCGGTCTTCTGGAAGATCGGCCGGTGCAGGTCCAGGTAGCGGCGGAAGGCGGCCGGCCGCAGGTCGAACTGCTCCCTGATGAGCCGGGCGATCTCGGCGTCGGAGATCTTGCCGGTGCCGAAGCTCTGCGCCATCACCGACACCGGGTGCGCGACCCCGATCGCGTAGGCGACCTGGACCTCGCAGCGTTCGGCGAGCCCCGCCGCCACCACGTTCTTGGCCGCGTAGCGGGCCGCGTAGGCGGCCGAGCGGTCCACCTTGGAAGGGTCCTTGCCCGAGAAGGCGCCGCCGCCGTGGCGGGCCGCCCCCCCGTACGTGTCGACGATGATCTTGCGCCCGGTCAGC
>CAYZPZ010000060.1:0-9773 GCA_964480205.1 uncultured Conexibacteraceae bacterium | reverse complement strand
GCCGGGCTCGCCACCACCACCCTGCAGGCGACCAAGCTCGGCTACCCCGTCTACGCCAAGCTCGGCTACCGCGACTTCGGCGTCGTGCAGATGTGGGAGCGGCGTGCCTGAGGGCGGCTACTCCGACGCCGAGATCGACGCGGCGGTCGAGGCGATCTCCGACCCCGGGGCCTTCGGCGACGCCGAGCGCGCCGTCGCCCGCGCGGCGCCCAAGCTGCAACGGATCCTGGCCGAGGCGCTCGCCGCCGGTGGCTGGTTCGGCGAGTCGCACGAGGCCGAGCTGCTGAAGGCGGCGACGGTCCCCGATCCTGACGAGCGGCTCACCGCGGTCCGCACCCTGCTGGCCGAGGAGACGCGGATGGGAATGATGGTCGGGGTCGCTGTAGGGTGGGCGCTCGCCGAGAGGCTGGCAGAGCAGGAGTCGGAGCGAGAGGAGGACTGAGCCGATGCCGGACGTCGAGTTCGAGGCCAACGGAGGCAAGGGCACCGGGTACCTGGCCGAGCCCGAGGGCGAGGGCCCGGGCGTGATCGTGATCCACGAGTGGTGGGGCCTGGACGACAGCATGCGCAGGATGGCCGACCGCTTCGCGGCGGAGGGGTTCGTGGCCCTGGCGCCCGACCTGTACGACGGTGACACGACCGAGCAGCCGGACGAGGCCCAGCAGAAGCTGATGGCTTTGAACATGGACGAGGCGGTCAAGGAGATGCGCGGTGCCGTCAAGCAGGTGCTCGAGCATCCAAAGTGCAACGGCAAGGTCGGCTCGGTCGGTTTCTGCGCCGGCGGCGGCCTGGCGGTGTGGGCCGCGGCCGAGACGCCGGAGGTCGGCGCCGCGGTCACCTACTACTACGTGATGCCCCACGGCAAGCCGGACTTCTCCAAGATCGACGGGCCGGTGCTGGGTCACTTCGGCACCGAGGACGAGTTCGTCGGTCCCGACGACGCCAAGGCGCTGCAGGCCGAGATGCAAGAGGCCGGGATCGATGCCGCCTTCGAGTACTACGAGGGCGCCGGCCACGCCTTCGCCAACGACCACGACCGGCTCGGCACCTACGACGAGGGCGACGCGAGCAAGGCCTGGTCGAAGACGGTCGAGTTCTTCAAGGAGCACCTGGGCGGCTGAGCGCGCGTCGTCGGGGCGATGGCGACCGTCGAGGCAAACGGGGTCGAGCTCTACTACGAGCGCTCCGGCGAGGGCGAGCCGATCGCCCTCGTTCACGGCTCGTGGACGGATGCGGATCCCTGGGCGGCGGTTGCGCGGATCCTGGCCGGGAGCTTCGACGTCGTCGTCTACGACCGTCGTGGGCATACCCGCAGCGAGCGCCCCGACTCCCAGGGCAGCGTCGACGAGGATGCCGAAGACCTTGCGGCGCTGATCGGGGAGCTCGGCATCGCGCCCGCGCACGTGGCGACAAGCTCCCACGGCGGCAACATCGCCATGCGCCTGGCGGCGCGCAGGCCGGAGCTCTTCCGCAGCCTCAGCATGCACGAGCCGCCGAGCTTTGGCGCCCTCGGAGATTCGCCGGAGGAGCGCGCGGCCGTCGAGGACAACCAAGCCGCCGCCGCGCGGGTGCGCGAGCCGCTCGAGGCCGGCGAGCACGAGGCCGGGGCGCGCCTGTTCGTGAACGAGATCGCCTTTGGGCCCGGCGCGTGGGAGGAGCAGCTCCCGACCGCGGTCCGCGACAAGTTCGTCAACAACGCCCCCACCTACCTCGACGAGCTCCGCGATCCCGGCAACCTCGAGATTCGCGAGGAGGAGCTGAGCAAGCTGGAGATCCCGGTGCAGATCACCCTGGGAACCGAAAGCCCGTCGTTCTTCTCGCTGATCGCCGACCGCCTGGCACAGATCTTCCCCCGCTGCCGACGGCGGACTATCGAGGGGGCCTCGCATGGCCCGCAGCTCTCCCACCCCGAGGAGTACGCTCGGCTGATCGCGGAGAACGCCGGGCTCGCCTGAGCCGAGCCGCTCGAACCGCTAGTCCAGCTGCGGGCCGCGCTGGAACCAGAGCGCGCGGTCACGCCAGTCGTGCGCGACCAGGGCGCCGGCCGCGAGCGCCCAGGCGAGGTCGATCCGCGCCGGGCGGCGGCGCAGCGCGAGCTGGGCCAGGGCCGTGCCGCCGAGGGCCAGTCCGGTGACACCGTGGTGCAGCCGCTGACCGCCGATCCAGAGGCGGCGCTTCGCTCGGTCGTAGCGGACCAGTCGGCCGCCGATCCTCCATGCCTCCGCTCTCTTCGCTGCCATCGATCGCATCAGGATCTGAGGGCTCATATCTGCCGCGCGCGATGTGCCGATGAGCACAAGATTCGGTAACGCGATGGTGACTGCCCCTGCCGACGGAACCCCCGGGGCCGTGGGACTAGACTGGCTGACCAGCCAGTTCGAGAGCGAGGAGAGGAGCACCGTGGAGGCGAAGGCTCACAGCGGACCGTCCAGGACCGAGCGGGAGGACTTTCGGGCGACCTCGGACCCCGCCCTCCAGGAGACGGCCGACTCCGGCCGCGCGAAGCTCCTCGACTACGGCGAGCTCTATCGGCTCTGGGAACGCCAGCAGTGGGCGACCCAGGAGCTCGATTTCTCCCAGGATCGGATCGACTGGCATGAGCGGATCCCCGAGCAGGAGCGCTTCCAGCGCATGTACGGGCTCTCCAGCTTCTTCATCGGCGAGCAGAAGGTCGCCGATGAGCTCGGCCCGATCATGCGAGCGGCGCCGCTCGAGTCGCAGCGGATCTTCCTCTGCACCCAGATCGCGGACGAGGCCCGCCACGTGCGGTTCTTCGACCGCTTCTTCGGCGAGGTGGGGGTGCTCGAGGACGCCTCCGAGCTCTCGGAGCGGCTCGAGGCGCTGGAGCAGCACCTCAACGTCGCCTTCAACGAGCTCTTCGACGAGCTGCTCAGGGCCCGAGTCGACCGGCTCGGCCAGGAGCCCGGCGACCAGAGGGCCCTGATTGAGGCGATCACGCTCTACCACATGGTGATCGAGGGAATGCTGGCCCTCACCGGGCAGCACTTCATCATCGACTACAACGAGCGCGAGGGGACCCTGCCGGGGTTCGTCGAGGGGTTCTCCAACGTCGCCCGCGACGAGCATCGCCACATCGCCTTCGGCGTTCGCTTCCTGATGGACGCGGTGAATGAGGATCCGGGCAATCGCGAGGTGATCCAGGGGATGCTGGAGCAAGCGGTCCCGGTCGCCGACCGCGTCATCGACCCGCCCTGGGCGACCGAGGACGACTACGAGCTGTTCGGGGTCAGCCGCGAGGAGACCCACGAGTTCGCCGCCACCTGCCTGTCGCGACGTCTGCGGGCGATCGGGCTGGTCGGGGCCGCGGCCTAGCGCCCGCGGCGAGGGCCGGTCAGCGGGCGGGAACCCCGCCGTGGTTCGGCTTCGCCCCGCGCTTCTTGCCGGCCTTGCGCTTCTTCGCCTTGCGCTTCTTGGCCTTGCGCTTCTTCGCCTTGGCCTTGCGCTTCTTGGCCTTGCGCTTCTGCTTCGCCTTCTGCTTGGCGCGCTCGGCCGCCGCCCGCTGGATCTCGGCCGCGGCCGGATCCGGGGTCGCCGCGGTCTGATCGACCTCCGTGGTGGTCGTTCCCGACGGGCACTCGGCGTCGGCGACGCCGTCTCCGTCGGCGTCGCAGCTCGTCGTGGTCGTGCCGCTCGTGCCGGTCGTGCCGAGCGAGCCGCTCGTGCTGCTGTCGGCGTCCGCGGTGGCCTCGTCCTTGCGGTTCTTACGGACCTTGGGCGCCACGCCGCCGGTCTCCTCCTCCTCGTCGGTGACGGGCTCGACCGCGACCTCCTCCTCCGCCGGCTGCTCGATCGGTGGCACGACCACCGGCTGGGGCTCGGGCTCGGGCTGGACGGGAGCGGGGGGCGGGGACGGCGGCTTCACCGAGGCCCGTACGGCCTTCGGCTTGGCGGAGTCCTTGCTGACGACCTTCTTCATCTCGACGGCGCCGCCGGCGAGCAGCGCAGCGGTGGCCAGGCCGGCCGCCGCCTTGGTGCCGACCGCCGCGCCGGCGCCGGCCGCCGCCGCCCCGGCGGCACCCGCACCTCCGGCAGCGGCCGCTGCTCCGCCCACGGCCGCTCCGGTCGCTGCGGTCCCGCCCGCTCCGGCTGCGCCCGCTCCGGCGGCGCCGGCGCCGGCGCTGCCGCCGGCGCCGCCGCCGAACAGGCCGGTGAGCTTGCCGATGATCGCGCCCTTCAGGGCGAGCAGCGGGCCGGCCGGGAACAGCGCGGCCAGGACCTTGCTGTCCTTGCGCAGCTGTCCGCGGAACTCGGCGCAGCCCTCACAGCCCTTGATGTGGCGGCGCGCCGCTCCATCGAGCTTGGCCAGGCCCTCGATCGCCTCCGCCAGCTGGACCCGCACCTCGTCGCAGCTGAGCTGACGGGCCTGGCTCGACTCCGCCAGCGCGATGCGCGCGCGAACGAGCAGCGACTTGACGCCGGGGACGGTGGTGTCCATCGCCTGCGCGATCTCCTCGTAGCTCATCGCGTCGATCTCGCGCAGCAGCAGCGCCGAGCGCTGGGTCTCGGGAAGGTGGGAGACGTCCTCGAGCAGGTTGCGGAACTCCTCGCGGTCCTGGACCCGCTCAAGGGTGGTGACGCCGTTCATGTGCGGATGGGTGTCCATCGTGTCCTGGCCGTCCGCGCTCGGCTTACGAAGGTGGTTGAGGCAGCGGTTGCGCGCGATCCGGTACAGCCACGGCCGCACCGCGATCTTGCGCTCGTCGGCGATCATCGCGTTGTAGGCCGCGACGAAGACCTCCTGGAGCACGTCCTCTGCGTCCTCGGTCGAACCAAGCATCTGTCTGCAGAAACCGAGAAGCCGGGCTTGGTAGCGCTCGACCAGGGCCTCGAAGGCGTGCTGATGTCCGCCCCTGGTCAGGTTGACCAGGGCCTCATCGCCCTGGAACTTGAGGAGGGGCGAGCGCCGGGCGAACAGCCCGCGCCGCTGCGCATGTGTGAGTGCGGAGGCTTCCACGGAGTGGACGACGTGGTACTCCCCTTCGGGAGGTTCAACACGGTAGCAACGGCTCCGTTGCGAACCGGGGACCGCAATCTCGCCTTCGAAAACCCGCAATTACCGAAGATCCGGCCCGGGGCTCCCAAAGTGCCGAGGCGGTGAGCGTAGCGGGGTACGATCGCAATTTCAGCCGGGGTGGCGCATTCGAATCCTGGGTCTGACCGGCTGACGCGTAGGTCCCTGATGGGCGCGGGTTGCCCCGGCCACCGCCCGCACTGAGACTGTGTGGACTTCAGGGCTACGATCGGATTGCCCGGGTAGGCAAACTGGCAAAGCCAGCGCCCTTAAAAGGCGCGGCCCCTGTGGGGCGTTGCGGGTTCGAATCCCGCCCCGGGTACTAGTTGTCGACGAGGTGATCCTCGACTGAATTGACCTTGTCGTCGAGCGACTGCTCGCGGTCCCGGCGCTCGTCGAGCTTCAGCACCGTGTAGACGCGCGGCAGGCCGAGCTCGAAGGGGACGCGGTGCAGCTCGCCGACCACGGTGAGGATGTCCTCGGTCGTTCCCTCCAGCGAGGTGCCCATCGGGTGCAGGCGGTAGCCGACCCGGTCCTGGGCGGCGAGCCGGCGCTGGATCTCGGCGATGTAGGCGCTCGCGCTCGGGTCGTCCCGCCCGAGCCCGATCACGGTCACGTCCGCGGTCGCCATGCGCGCAGTATCCCGCCCCACGATGAACGTCCCGCGCACCCCCCTATACCAGGGGTATCCGGGACGTTCATGACGAGGTCCGGGATGAACGTCCCGCGCACCCCCCCAATGGGGGGTATCCGGGACGTTCTTGATGGGCCGCGCGACTTCCGCCCCCCGCGATCCTCTTCGGATCGATCCCGCGCGACGACGTCGCGCTGGTCCTGGCCGAGACGCTGCGCGCCGAGAACACGATCGGGATCGCCTTCGACCTGCTGGAGGGCGAGACCCCGGCGGCCGAAGCCGTACGCGCTCTGTAGCGCCGCTCAGCCCTTACGGGCGCGCTTGCCGCGGGCGAAGACCTCGATCTTGATCTCGCCCTGCTGAGCGGCGTCCTCGAAGCCGGCGACCACCACGACCAGGCAGTCGTCGGGCGCCCGCTTGAAGCCCTTCTTGATCTTGACCAGCTTGCGTGAGCTGGTCGTGTACTCGCCATGGCGGGCCTTGCCCTTGAGCTTGCGCGAGCAGCTCGTGTACCAGCCGACCTGCACGGGGACGCTCGGGCTCGCCGTGATCCGGATCAGGAGCGTCTTCGGGTTGAGCGCGCGCCCCTTGGTCGAGTAGGCGAGCGGCAGCCCGCGGTCGGTGCCGGTGTCGATCCGCTTCCCGGGCGCCGCCAGCGCGGTCGAGCTGACCACGGCGCCGGCGATCACCCCGATCACGATCAGCTTCGCCAGCCGCATGCGCTCATCCTCTCACGTTTCGCGGCAACCGCGCTCCGGTTCCCCGGGGGCCTACAGCTTGGCCAGGACCGTCTTCAGCTCCAGGTAGGCGTCCAGGTTGGCGTGGCCGCGCTCGCGGCCGATGCCGGAAGCCTTGAAGCCGCCGAACGGGGCGGCGGGATCGGCGGCGCCCCAGTTGTTGATGTAGATCGAGCCGGCCCGAAGCATCGCCGCCAGCCGGTGGGCCTTGGAGATGTCGCGGGTCCAGACGCCGGCGGCGAGGCCGTAGTCGGTGTCGTTGGCGCGCGCGGCCACCTCCTCGAGCTCGTCGAAGGGCATCGCCACCAGCACGGGCCCGAAGATCTCCTCGCGGGCGATCCGCATGCCGTCGGCCACCCCGGTGAACAGGGTGGGCTCGACGAAGTAGCCGCCGTTGGCCGCATCGGGCACGCCTCCGCCGGCCGCCAGCTCCGCCCCCTCCTCACGTCCGGACTCGATGTAGCCGAGCACCCGCTCGTGCTGCTCGGCCGAGACCACCGGCCCCAGCTCGGTGTCCTCGGCCAGCCCCGGCCCCAGCTTCGCCTTGCCCGCGATCGCGGCCAGGCCCTCGACCATCTCGTCGTAGTGGGAGGAGTGCACGAACAGCCGCGAGCCCGCGTTGCAGACCTGCCCGGTGTTGAAGTAGAGCGCCTCGTAGGCACCCTTCACCGCCGCCTCGGTGTCCGCGTCCGGCAGCACGATGTTGGGGCTCTTACCGCCCAGCTCCAGGGTGACCCGCTTCAGCTGGCGCCCGCAGGTGGCGCCGATCTCGCGCCCCACCGCGGTCGAGCCGGTGAAGGCCACCTTGTCGACGCCGGCATGCTCGACCAGCTCCCTGCCGGTTGCACCGTCTCCGGTGACGATGTTGATCACCCCTTCGGGGATGCCCGACTCGACGATCAGCTCTCCCAGCCGCAAGGCGGTCAGCGGAGTCTGCTCGGCCGGCTTCAGCACCGTGGTGCAGCCGGTGGCCAGCACCGGGGCGAGCTTCCACACCGCCATCAGCAGCGGGAAGTTCCAGGGAATGATCTGGGCGCAGACTCCGACCGGCTCCTTGCGCGTGTAGCAGAGCGTGTTCGGCGCCCCGACCGGGATCGTCTCGCCCTCGATCTTGGTCGGCCAGCCGGCGAAGTAGCGCAGGTGGTTGACCGCGGCGGCCATGTCGACCTTGGCGTAGCCGAGCGGCTTGCCGTTGTCGAGCGACTCCAGCTCGGCCAGCTCGGCGCCGTTGGCCTTGATCGCCTCGCCCAGTCCCCAGATCAGCCCGCCGCGCTTGTGCGGCGCCAGCGAGCCCCACTTGCCCTCCAGCGCCTGGCGCGCGGCGCGCACGGCGCGGTCGACGTCCTCGGTGCCGCCCTGGGCGACCGCGGCGATCGCCTCGCCCGTGGCCGGGTCCACCGTCTCGAAGCGGTGGCTGTCGGCGGACTCCAGCCACTCCCCGCCGATCAGATGCCGCCCGGGGACCCGCTCCAGGAAACGCCTGGCCGGCTCCGAGAGCGCCTGCGTGGTCGCCGTTGCCTCCATCTGCGCTGATCGTATCCAGCGTCGCCCCTAGGCAGGCGCCGATGCGCGCGGTGCGGCCGACCGCCCGCTGCGAGACAATGGGCCGCCATGGGCCATCCCCTCACCTGGTTGTACCGCAGGCTCGGGCCCCGATACCCGGCGGCCTACCTGCTGATCGAGCTGCAGAGCGCCTTCCTGATCGGAGTCGGCGCCGTGGCGCTGATCGGCTTCTACTACGAGGCCGAGGGTGCCGACGTGCTCACCGTGGCCGCGATCGCCTGCGGGCTAACGGCGGTCGCGATCGCCTTGGTCGCCACCAGGATGATCGGCCGCCTGCAGCCGCTGCGCAGCTGGATCGCGGGCGAGCGGGGTCCAGTGGAGACCGAGTTGGCCTGGCGCACCGCGGTCAACCTGCCCCTGGAGCTGTTGCGCCGCGACGCCGGCTTTCCCGTGTTCGGCGTCGCCCTGCCGACCTCGATCGCGATGGTCCCGATCTTCGAGCTCTCCTGGCTCGCCTTCTTCCCGATCTTCTTCGGCGCCCTGATCGCGCTCGGGTACTCGGCGATCCTGCATTACCTGGCGCTGGAGCTGGCGATGCGCCCGATCCTCTTCGACATCAACCGCACCCTGGAGACGCCGGTGCGGATCGACCGGCCCGCCGTGCCCCTGCGGCTGAAGCTGCTCGGCTCGCTGCCGCTGATCAACGTGATCACCGGCATCACGGTCGCCGCCCTCACCGCCGAGGGTGGTGGCGTCCAGGTCCTGAGCCTCAACGTGATCATCGCGCTGGCCCTCGCCTTCGCGATCAGCTTCGAGCTGACCGTACTGCTGAGCCGCTCCATCCTGCGGCCGGTCGAGGATCTGGAGGCGGCCACGGAGCGGATCCGCCAGGGGCGCTTCGACGAGCACGTCCCGGTTACCACCTCGGATGAGTTCGGCGAGCTCTCCTCCGCCTTCAACCAGATGGTGGACGGGCTCGCCGAGCGCGAGCGGCTGCGCGAGGCATTCGGCACCTACCTTGACGAGGCGGTCGCCCGGCATCTGATCAGCGAGGACTTCGACCCCCACGGGCACGAGGTCGAGGTCTCACTGCTGTTCTGCGACGTGCACAACTTCACCGCGGCCGCCGCGCAGGCCTCGGCCGCGGAGATCGTCTCCAGGCTGAACGAGCTGTTCGAGTGCGTCGTCCCGATCATCGCCCGCCATCGCGGGCACGTCGACCAGTTCATCGGCGACGGCCTGCTGGCCGTCTGGAACGCGCCCGAGCGGGTCGCCGGCCACGCCGACCGCGCCGTCCAGTGCGCGGTGGAGATGGCCCGCACCGCGAACAGCCGCCGGCCGGGAGGTTTCGAGATCGGCATCGGGGTCAACTCCGGTCCGGTGGTGGCAGGGTCGATCGGCGGGGGCGGCAGGCTCTCGTTCAGCGTGATCGGCGACGCGGTCAACCTCGCCTCGCGGGTCGAGGCGAAGACGCGCGACACCGGCGATCCGGTGCTGATCACGGCAGGCACGCGGGCGCTGCTCTCCGAGACGATGGAGGTCGAATCCCGCGGGGAGATGCAGGTGGTCGGCTACGAGCGGCCGATCGCGCTCTACGCGCCGCTGATTCCGGAGAGTGTGGCCCAGACCGGGCCCGGTGCGGACATCAGCGACCCGCTCGGCTCTCCCGCCGGCTATGGATTGGGTCGTCCTGCGCCGGCCGGCGGCGGACTCGGCCGCCGGCCCGCCGGCGGGCTCGGGCGGCCGGGCCCCGGCCAGGGCCGAACCCACACCCTGCCCTGAGTGGATCGCGAATGAGGCCTCCGCGCTGGGTCTGGATCCTGGTCGCCTTCTTCTTCTTCGCCGGTCTCGGCCTGGCCCTCTGGGA
>CAYZPZ010000059.1:0-9796 GCA_964480205.1 uncultured Conexibacteraceae bacterium | reverse complement strand
ACTCGATGTTGTCCCGCTCGCGGGCGCGCTCCTGCATGATCGCCGAGGCGCGGTATGTGTCGCGGCGGTGCACGGAGGTCAGCTTGTCGGCGAACTTGGAGACGAAGATCGAGTCCTCCATCGCCGAGTCGCCGCCGCCGATCACGGCGACGTCCTCGCCCTTGAAGAAGGCGCCGTCGCAGACCCCGCAGGTCGAGACGCCCTTGCCGGCCAGCTCGGCCTCGCCGGGGATGCCGAGGCGCTTGGGCTCGGCTCCCATCGAGAGCACCACCGCCCTGGCTCGGTGGGTCTCCTTGCCGACGACGATCTCGTGCACGCCGCCGTCGGTGAGCCGCAGCTCGGTGGCGTCGTCGGTGAGGAAGCGGGTCCCGAAGCGCTCCGCCTGCCCGCGGAACTCGTTCATCATCTCCGGGCCCATGATCCCCTCGGGAAAGCCCGGATAGTTCTCGACGTCGGTGGTGTTCTGCAGCTGCCCGCCCCACTGGAAGCCCTCGATCAGCAGGGGCTCGAGCTCGGCGCGGGCCGCGTAGAGCGCGGCGGTGTACCCGGCGGGCCCGCCACCGACGATGATCAGGTTCTCCACTCGCTCTTCGCTCACGCTGTGTCCTTTGTCGCTCGGCCCGGGCAGGCTACATACGGCCTACCCCGGATCCCTTACTTTACTTTTTATAGTACCGGGTCGGTCAATGGGCGCGCGAGCTCAGGTCCCCTCCAGCGCGGGTCGCTCGGCGCCGGCTTCGGGGACGGCGATCCGGTCGCGTCCCTCGTCCTTCCAGCGCTGCACCGTCTTGCGCAGCTGGAAGAAGGCGACGATTCCCGGAGGGATCGGCACCCAGAAGGCGATCACGCGGTAGGTCAGCACCGAGACGAACACGGCCCCCTCCGGGATCCCGAAGATGACGAAGGAGCCGATCATGCCGGCGTCGACGGCGCCGACGCCGCCCGGGGCCAGCGGGAAGAGGTTGGCGACCATGCCCACGAAGAAGCCCATCACGACCACTCCGAAGGGGACCGCCACGTCGAAGGCCTGGAAGCTCGCCCAGAGGATCCCGATGTTCGCGCCCCAGAACCCGATCGCGCCGGCGACCGCCAGGCCGCCCTGCTCGGGGTGGCGGATGAAGGCGATCGCCGTGCGGGTGCCCTGGGCGAAGGTGGCGGGCGCGGTTGCCAGGCGCTGGGCCAGCCGGCCGAATCGACCTGAGGTCAGTCCCTCGATCCGCCGCTCGAAGTCCTCGGGGACGAGGGCCAACAGCAGCACGATGACGATCGCGGCGCCGGCGAGCGCGGCCGGGACGACGGTGACGCTGAGGGGGTCGTCGCCGGGCAGCACCCCGGTGCGCAGCAGGATCCCGAACAGGACCAGGGCGAGCATGTAGACCGAGTAAAGGAGGATCAGGAAGGCGATCATCCGGCACACCGAGCGACGCCGCTCCATCCCCGCCCTGCGCAGTGCCCAGTAGGTGAGCAGGATCCCGCCGGCGCCGCCGGCCGAGAACAACCTGGTCGCGGCCAGACCCGCCATGGTGATCTGGTAGGACTCGCGCACGCTGAGATGGATCACGCTCTCGCTGATCACGCCTCGGAAGAGCGCGACGTAGGCGGCGAAGGCGACCACGTTGAAGGCGAGGGCGATCATGATCCAGGTGAGATCGCCGTCCTTGATCCTGGCGATCGCGTCCTCCAGGCCGATGATCTTGGGGAAGAGGACGTAGATCGCGACGGTGAGCAGGATCACCGCGACGATCGTCTGGACGATCCGCCGCGGGCTGGCGAAGAAGCTCGGCTCGCCCTCCTCGAGCATCCCCTCGGCCCGCAGCGGAGCGTCGGCCGCGGCCGCCTTGTCGGCAAGCACGCGGTCCTCGGACCGCTCCCCGACCTCGAGCTTCCGCTCCTTTGCCTCTGAAGCGCTCGTGCGCTTCGCGCTCACTCGGGAATCGTCGCAAACCAGCTAGATGGCTGTCCCTCGCTTCGGGTTGGCGATCCGCTCGAGCCCCTGCAGCGCGCGGCTCACCGCCTGCGCGACCGGCTCGACAAGCGGCTCGCCGCGGCGCACCAGGACCACGATCGCCGCGCCGGCGAGCAGGTCGAGGACGTAGTGCTCGCCGAGATAGACGAGCGCGAAGCCGAGGGCCGCGGCGTAGGTCCAGCCCGCCGCGCCCTCCGCGGGGCCGGCCTCGGCCAGCAGCAGGGCCGCCATCAGCGAGGTGGCGAAGTGAAGCGAGGGCATCGCCGCCCACGGGTTGCCGCCGAGCGAGTCGTAGAGGATCGGCCAGGCTCGCCCCCACTGCTCCTCGCCGACCTCAACCATGATCCGGCGCACCCTCTCGTCGGTGTGTCCCTGCTCCGACGCCCACCAGGGCGGGGCCGTCGGCGCCGCGAAGTAAACGGCGCAGCCCAGGTCGTAGACCGCCGACATCTGGCGGGCGGAACGGGCGAAGTGCTCGGGGTGCCGGGCGAGGATCCAGGCCAGCGCCAGATGTGGCTCGAAGAACCAGACCCAGTGCACCCAGGAGAGGGTGCGGTCCACCGCGTTCGCCTTTCCCAACCCGGCCAGGGCCTGCTGCAGGCGCACGTTGGGGAGGCGGCCCCCTCCGATCGCGCGGTCGAGTCGGATCGGGTAACCGACACGCAGCCGGCGCTCGAGGGCCTCGGGGTCGTCGTAGGGCAGCTCGTGGCCCATCACGAACGCCCACATCTGCAGTGCGTAGAGGCCGGCGTCGCGCAGGCGGGTGCGCGGCCTCAGCACCGCCAGCGCCGGCGGCCCAGCCGCGACAGCGGCCGCTGTGACGCCGGTGGGAATCCGCAGCCGCTTGCGGAACAGCGGCACCGCCACGGCGCCCGCCAGCGCGGCCGCGGCCACGCCCTTGACGAGCGGGCGCCACTTCGAGCCGGTCCGGGCTCGGCCGGGGGTGGATCGCTGCGGCACGGCCGCGGGGAATATAAGTGCGGGTTGATGTCGATGGGGAGCGCGCAGATTCGGTGAACGAGGGCGCCCGCGAGGAGGTCGCGCTGCGGGACCGCCGGGTGGCGGTCACCGGCGCCGGCGGGTTCATCGGCTCGGCGCTCACGCGCCGTCTGGCGAGCGAGGGATGCGAGGTGATCGGAGTCGAGCTCTCCGGCGAGCCAGCCGAGCGGGTCCGCGAGGCCGGAGGTGAGCCCCGGGTGGCGGACGTCTCGGACGCGGCGGGGACCGCAGGCGCGCTCCAGGGCGCCGAGCTGGTGGTTCACACGGCCGCGTACGTGCGCGAGTGGGGTCCGATGGAGGAGTTCATCGAGGTCAACGTCAAGGGGACGGTCAACGTGCTGGGCGCCGCCCGGGCCGCCGGGGCGGAGCGGGTCGTCCACCTGAGCTCGGTGGTTGTCTACGGCTACGACGACGAGCACGAGCAGGACGAGTCCGCCTTCCGCCGCACCGTGGGCGTTCCCTACATCGACACCAAGAGCGCCTCCGACCGAGTCGCGATCCGCCGCGGGGCCGTGGTGGTCAGACCCGGCGATGTCTACGGGCCCGGCTCGGTGCCCTGGCTGCTGCGGCCGGTCGAGCTCAGCCGCTCGGGCCAGCTGGCGCTACCGAGCCGCGGCGAGGGCACGATGCTGCCCTGCTACATCGACGACCTGGTCGAGGCGATCGTGCTGGCGCTGAAGCGGGGCGAACCGGGGCGCTCCTACACGATCTGGGACGGCGAACCGGTCAGCTTCCACGACTACTTCACCCGCCTCGCCGAGCTGGCCGGCGGACGGCCTCCCCGGCATCTGCCGCGGGCGCTGCTCGCCGCCGCCGCCGGAGCCAGCGAGCTGCTGGCTCAGGCCCGCGGCCGCGCACCGGCCTTCGGCCGGCACGGGGTCACCCTGGTTGACCGCGACGGCACCGCGTCCAATGCCCGCGCCCGCGAGGAGCTCGGCTGGGAGCCGGAGGTCGATCTCGCCGACGGCCTGCGGCGCAGCGCCGAGTGGTTGGCGGCCCGGCGCTAGCGGCCGGGCTTCAGGCAGTACCCGTAGGCGGTGAAGGTGGGAACGGCGCCGAAGTAGCCGAAGGCGGAGGCCGACCAGGCCCCCTTGCGGGTGATGAAGCCGTCGGCGAGGAAGCCCTGCTGCGAGCCGTTGGCGCTGAAACCGCCGGAGGTGAGCCGCCAGCGCTTCGGGCACTTGGGGGTGATGGCCCTGGCGAAGCCGCCGGCGGGGACGGAGGTCGAGCGGGAGACCTGCCTGAGGCGCTGCTTCTCGTCGGTGCAGTAGGCGATCGCGGTGAGCTCGCCGCCATACCAGCCGTGGGCCGCGCCGCTCACGCGCCACGCCCGCTTGCCGAGGGCCCGCGACTCGGTCACGTAGCTGCCGCCCGGCGTCTTGAAGTTGGTGCGCTGGAATCCACCCGAGAAGAGGCGCTGACCCTTGGGACAGCGGGCGACCACCGTCCCCGTCTGACCCGGGCGCAGGAAAACGGTCTTGCGCGGCCCGGTCCGGGCGACCAGGCCCCTGCCGCAGACCACCTGGAGCTTGACGGCGCGCGGCACGGACGAGGGGTTGGTCACCAGCAGCGCATCGGGATCGATCAGCACCGGGTTGACGTGCCAGCCGCGCTGGGCGCCGAGGCGCTCGTAGGAGTGCGGATAGGCGCCCTCGCCGTCGGCCCCGGGGGGCGGGTTGGCGATCATGCCGCCGCCGAGGGGATAGCGCCCGCCCTTGCATTTGACGACACCGCGCTTGGTGGTATCGGCGACCGTCATCTGAAGCTTGTTGGTGTGGAGCTTGATCGAGCGCAGCGGCCCGCGCCCGCCGGCGGTGACGTCGCGGGAGTTCACCCCACCACGACCGGCGATGCCGACGGTCCCCTTGGTCGAGTCGAGGATCCACAGCCTGCCCTTGAAGCGCATCGCGAGGGTGACGTGGCCGCAGCGAGCGCTCTTGCGGATCACATAGACGACGCCCGGGCGGCGGACCTTCCTCGGGGTCGAGGCGACCGCCGCCTTCAGCCGCGTGTTCTCGCGGATCGACTTGGCCATCGCGGCCGGTGCCTGATAGCAGCCGTCCGGGCTGCCGGCGCGCTCGCGCTGGGCGATCTTGAAGGCGCCCTCGAGCGCCCTGGTCGGCTTGTTATGGCCGGCCTGCTGGGCGAACGCCCCCGGCGAGCAGGCCAGCAGCGTGACCAGGGCGGCGATCATGGTCAGGGTCCGTCTCATGGCTCGGGGCTTCAACAGGCCAGCCACCCCCTCAGTTGCGGTGCCCTACCGAGCGGGGGACGGAGGGGCGGCCGGGGCGGGCCGACTGGCGCGCTCCACCGCGAGCACGAACGACTCGTAGGCGCGCCCGGTGCCGTGCTCCAAACCGAGCTCGCAGGTCCGGTTGCTGGAGAGATACGCGTCGTGGCGCTCGCCCTCCAGCTCGGCCGCCTGCTCCGAGGTGGCGGAGCGGACCAGCTCGGGGTGCAGCAGGCCGCGATCGCCCGCCATCCCGCAGCAGGTCGCTCGCAGCGGCACCCGGACCCGATCGGCGAGGGCGGCGGCGATCGCCTCCAGCTTGCCGGCGATCCCCAGGTGGCGCACCGAGCAGGTCGGGTGGAGCGCGACCGAGCCCAGGGCCGCGGTGATCTGCAGCTCCGGCAGGACTCGGTCGTGGATCCAGGAGATCGAGTCGAGGATCTCGAGCCCGCCGTGGCGCTCGCGGTTCTCGTCCGTGAGCGCGGGGGCGAGCTCGGCGCTCAGGCCCAGCGCGCATGAGCTGGCGTCGGTGACCACCGGCAGCTCGCCCTCGGAGCTCCAGCGCCACAGCGCCTCCACCGTGTGATTGGCCATCCAGACGTATCCCTCGTGGAATCCCTTCGAGCTCCAGGGCACCCCACAGCAGTGCCCGGCGACGTCCTCCGGGATCCAGAGCGGGAACCCGGACCGCGCGGAGACCTCGACCATCGCTTCGGCCAGCCCGGGTCCGGCGGAGGCCGCGCGCGAGCGACCGAAGATGCGGTTGATGCAGGCGGGTAGATAGACCGCGGCCGCGCCCTCCCGCGTGGTGTGCGGGGGCTTGGCGGCGGGCCGCGGCATCTCGCGCGGGAAGTCGGGAACGAGCTCGTCGCTGAGGAGCGCCCGGGCCCCGCGAGCCGCGAGCCGCGCCGGCGCTCCACCGAGCGCGCCGCCCAGCCGCAGTCCCGCGCGGGCTGCCCCCTCCGCGCTCCGCCACCGCCTGGCGAGCGCGGCGGCGCGGCGCTCGGAGCGCTTGCTTTTCTCCTGGTGGCGGAAACCCTTGACCAGGGTGCCGGTATCGATCCCCAGCGGGCAGGCCAGGGCGCAGGTCGAGTCCGCGGCGCAGGTCTGGATCCCCTCGTACTCGTACTCCTCGAGCAGAGCGCGCTGGACGGGGGAGCCCACGGGCTGGCGGACCATCTCGCGGCGGATCACGATCCGCTGCTTCGGGGTGAGGGTGAGGTGGCGGCTCGGGCAGACCGGCTCGCAGAAGCCGCACTCCACGCAGCTGGTGGCGATCGGCTCGATCGGCGGGGTTGTCTTCAGGTCGCGCAGGTGGGCCCCCGCGTCGCGGTTCAGCACGACCCCGGGTGCCAGCACGCCATCGGGGTCGGCGAGCTCCTTGATCCGCCACATCAGTTCGGTCGCCTCCGGGCCCCACTCGCGCTCCACATGCGGCGCCATGTTCACCCCGGTGCCGTGCTCGGCCTTGAGCGAGCCCTCGTACTTGCCGCAGATCAGCTCAACCAGCTCGCCCATGAAGGCCTCGTAGCGCTCGACGTCCTCGGCCTTGGAGAAGTCCGGGGTGAGCATGAAGTGCAGGTTGCCCGCCGAGGCGTGCCCCGCCACCCCGGTGAGGAAGCCGTGCTCGCCGAGCAGCGCCTGGATGTCGCGCGCGGACTCCGCGATCCGGACGGGCGGCACGCAGACGTCCTCGATGATCAGGGCGGTCCCCTCGGGACGCAGCCTGCCGATCAGCCCGTGCAACCCCTCGCGCACCCGCCAGTTGAGCTCGACCGTGGCGGCGTCGCGGTTGAACTCGGGCCCGCGCAGCAGCTCGCGGTCGCCGAGCAGCTCGGCCGCGGCGGACTCGCGCTGATCCAGCTCATCGTCGTCATCGGCGCGGAACTCGACCAGCAGGGCCGCCGACTCTGGCGGCAGCTGCTTCCAGTGCTCTGGGGCGCCGGGAATCGAGTTCGCCGCGACCATCAGCGCCGGCGCCACCATCAGCTCGACGGCGCTCGCCCCGGCGGCGACCAGCTCGGGGACCGGCTCGCAGGCGGCGTCGATCGAGTCGAAGTGGACCCAGCTCGTGGTCGTGCGGGGCAGGAGCGGCACCGTCTCGAAGACGGCTTCGGCGATGAAGGCGAGGGTCCCCTCCGAGCCGACCAGCAGCCGGCGGAAGATCTCCAGTGGGTCCTCCGCGTCGCGGAACGCGGAGAGGCGGTAGCCGGTGGTGTTCTTGATCTCGAATTTGCGGCGGATGCGTTCGGAGAGCTCGGCGTCGGCGCGAATGCGGTTGCGGATCTCCGCCAGTCCGCGCGCCAGCTCAGGCTCGGTGCGGACGAACTCGTCGGCGGCGCCGGGCCCCTCGGTGTCGATCACGGTCCCGGATGGCAGCACGAAGGTGATCGCGCGGACGGTGCTGTAGGAGTCGTGGACGACGCCGCAGCGCATGCCGCCGGAGTTGTTGGCGATCACGCCGCCGACCGTGGCGATCTCGGTGCTGGCCGGGTCCGGCCCCAGCTTGCGGCCATACGGCGCCAGCACCCGGTTGGCGTGGCCGAGCAGGGTCCCGGGCCGCACTCGGACGCGGCGGCCCTCGTCCTCCACCTGCACCCCGGCCCAGTGGCGGCGGACGTCGACCATGATCCCGTCGCCCTGCCCCTGGCCGTTGAGGCTGGTGCCGCCGGCCCGCAGGGTCACTGCAACCCCCCTGCGGCGTCCGTAGTCGAAGACCTTGGCCACGTCCCCGGCCTCACGGGCCATCACCACCACCTTCGGGAAGCGGCGGTAGGGGCTCGCGTCCGAGGCGTAGCTGACCAGGTCGATCGCCCGCGTCTTCAGCCGCCCCATGCCGAGCAGCTCCGCCAGCTCGGAGCGGAGCGGCTCCGGCGTTCCCGCGGCGATCTCATCGGGCGCCCGATCGGGGCTGGGCTCCCCGTCCGGCGCGATCCGCTCCACCCTCGGCGCCAGCAGCTCCACAGGATCAGCCTAGTGCGGTGCGCTCAGTACAGGGCCATGCCGGGCGCGACCGGGACCTCGATCAGCTCCGGACGCTCCGAGGCGAAGGCCGCCTTCAGCGACTCGGCGAGCTGCTCGCGCCCGTCCACCCGGGCGGCGGCCACGCCGTAGCCCTTCGCGACCTCGGCGGTCTCCACCGCGGGCAGGTCGAGACCGGGGGCATCCTTGACCTCCTCGATCTCGGCGAACCACTTGAGGATCGCGTACTCGGCGTTGCGCAGGACCAGGAAGGTGACCGGGAGCTCGTAGGCGACAGCGGTCCACAGCCCGGAGATCGCATACTGGGCAGAACCCTCACCCAGCACGCAGACCACCGGGCGGTCGGGGTGGGCGAGCTGGACCCCAAGCGCCGCGGCGAGACCGTAGCCGAGCCCGCCGCCGGCGCAGAAGTAGTAGCTGCCGGGCTGGGAGATGCGCAGCTGGTTGCGGACCGACAGCGTCGCCGAGGGCGCCTCGAGCACCACGATCGCGTCCTCGGGGATCACCTGGGCGAGCGTGTGGTTCGCCATCGTCGGGGTGATCGGGTCTGTCTCCTCGCCGGGTACCGGATCGGGCAGCGGATTCGGCTCGGCGCGGTCGGCCTCCTCCAGCTCGGCCGTCATGGCCGCCAGGGCGAGCCCGACGTCGCAGACGATCGCCTCCCCCATCGGCGCCCGCGCCGCCTCGTCGGGGTCGCTGGTGATCGCCACCAGCGATGCCCCCTCCGGCAGCAGCGGGCCGGGGATGTAGGGGTAGTAGGGGAAGACCGAGGAGCCGACCACCACGATCAGATCGCGGCCGGCCAGGGTCTCGGTGATCGGGCCGATCGCCGGGGGCAGCACGCCCTGGAAGAGCGGATGGCCCTCGGGGAAGCCGAGCCGCCCACCGCCGGGAGCTGGTGAGGCGAACACCGGCAGCCTCTGCTTCTCGGCGAGGGCCACGGCGTCGTCCCAGGCGCCGGCCGCATCGATCTCCGGGCCGGCGATCAGGACGGGCGAGTCCGCCGCGGCGATCCGCTCGGCCAGCGAGGCGATCGCCTCGGGATCGGGTGCCGCGCGGGAGGCGACCGAGCGCTCGATCGCGCGCCTCGCCTCGGCCTCGTCGACCTCCAGGTTCCAGTCGTCCATCGGCACCGAGACGAAGGCCGGGCCGCGCGGTGCCATCCCCGCCTTGTGGACCGCGTGGGCGAGGGCGAGCGGCACGTCGCGCGCCCGCGGCGGCTCGAAGCTCCACTTGACGAACGGATGGACCACCCGGGTCGCGTCGCGGTTGGTGAGGTTCGCGTTCATGGTCACCTGGGCGCGCACCTGCTGGCCCGCGGTGACCAGCAGCGGCGTGTGGTTGGCCTGGGCATTGAAAATCGCCCCCATCCCGTTCCCCACTCCCGGCGCGGTGTGCAGGTTGACGTGGCCGACCGTGCCCGAGGCCTGCGCGTAGCCGTCGGCCATACCCACCGCCACCGCCTCCTGGAGCGCGAGCACGTAGCGGAAGTCGTCGGGGAACTCGGCCAGCATCGGCAGCTCGGTCGACCCGGGGTTGCCGAACATCGTGGTCATCCCCCGCTCCCGAAAGAGCTCGAACGCCGCCTCGCGGACCGTGCTCACGGCCCGGACCCTATG
>CAYZPZ010000058.1:0-10370 GCA_964480205.1 uncultured Conexibacteraceae bacterium | reverse complement strand
AGCGTGCCGAAGGCGCCGTGAGTGGAGGTGTGCGAGTCGCCGCAGACGATGGTCATGCCGGGTTGGGTCACCCCCAGCTCGGGGCCGATCACGTGCACGATCCCGCGACGGTCGGAGCCAAGCGAGTAGACCGGAATCCCGAACTCCTCGCAGTTGGCCTCCAGCGCCTCGACCTGGACCCGGGAGAGCTTGTCGGCGATCAGCTGCGCCGCCGGGGTGCCGTCGGTGGGGACGTTGTGATCGGCGGTGGCCAGCGTCCTGTCGGGTCGGCGCACCTCGCGTCCGGCGAGGCGAAGGCCCTCGAAGGCCTGGGGCGAGGTGACCTCGTGCACCAGATGCAGGTCGATGTAGATCAGGTCGGTGGCGACCTCGTGGGCGTCCCAGATCTTGTCGAACAGAGACATCGGACGGGTTGTCCTCGCTTCGCTCGCACACCCTCGCATCATCAGCTCCGCCGAAGCCCGGCCGCGACAACGGCGAGGAAGCGCGCCTCGGACTGGCCCGGGTTCTCGAAGTGGTGGGGCAGATCGGCGTCGAAGGTGACGCTGTCGCCCTCGCGCAGGGGCTGAGGCTCGTCGTCGATGACGAGCTCCAAGGCACCGGCCAGCACCACCGCGGTTTCGCGGCTGCCCGGCTCGTGGAGCGGCGGATCGCCGGGGCCGCCGGTCGCAGCGCCCGCGGCTAGGGTGTGCAGCGAGACGTCGGCCCGCTGGCCGGGCAGCGGCGGAGTCAGCTCCTCGACGACGTGCCCGCGCCGGCGGCGCCGGCGCCGCTGCGCGGCGCCGATCACCACCACGTGCCGGTGTTCGTCGAGGCGCAGCAACTGGGAAAGCGTCAGGTCGAGTCCTCCCGCGATTCGTCCCGCCACGGCCAGCGTCGGGCTGGTCTCGCCGCGCTCCACCTGCGAGAGCATCGGTGCGCTCACCCCGCTGAGCTCGGCGAGGTCACGCAGCGATAGATCCATCGCCTCGCGCAGCCGGCGGACTCGCTCGCCGACGGCGCCGTTCTGGATGGCTGTGCCGGGATCCGTGGTCGGCGTCTCCGAAACCGTGCTCGTCACCGCTCGTACGTTATCACGTACGCCTGTATGCCAGCTAGCGACGTTGGCCGAGCGGTCGGACGAGGACCTCGTTGACGTTGACGTTGTCGGGCTGGGTGACCGCGTAGAGGATCGCCCTGGCGACGTCCTCGGCGGAGAGCACCTCCCCGATCTGGTCCCGGTACTTCTCGATCCCCTCGACGACGACGGGGTTCTGGTTGTGGCCCTGAAGCTCGGTGTCGACGAAGCCGGGCTCGATGCAGGTGACCCGGATGTTCGAGTGCAGCGCCTCCTGGCGCAGGGCCTCGGAGAAGCCGGTCACGCCCCACTTGGTCATGTTGTAGACCGCGCTGCCCAGGTTGGCCGTGCGGCCGGCGACCGAGGAGACGTTGACGATGTGACCACCGCCCGACTCGCGGATGACCGGCATCGCCTCACGAGTGCAGTAGAGAAGGCCCAAGAGGTTGATATCGATCATCCGGCGCCACTCCTCGACGTCCGCCCCGTCGACGGGGCCGAGCAGCATCAGGCCCGCATTGTTGACGAGGATGTGCAGGCCGCCGAACTGGCCCTTGATCTGCCCGGCGATCGCCTCCACCTTGCCGTGGTCGGAGATGTCGGCATCGATCGCAAGGGCCTCCCCGCCCCCGGCCTCGATCCGGTTCGAGAGCTCGACCAGGCGGTCGTGGCGGCGGGCGATCAGTCCCACCTTCGCCCCCTCAGCGGCGAGCGCCAGAGCGGTGGCCTCGCCGATGCCCGAGGATGCGCCGGTGATCGCCGCGACCTTGTCGTCGAGGGCTCCCGCCATCACCGTGGCTCCAGCACGACCACGGGGATCCGGCGGTCGGTGCGGCGCTGGTAGGCCGCGTAGGTCGGATAGAGATCGACCATCCTGCTCCAGAGGCGCTCGCGCTCGGCGCCCTCGGCCTCCCGCGCGCGGACCCCGTGCTTGCGGCCCCGCCAGTTGACCTCGGTCTCGGGCCTCGCCATCAGGTTCAGGTACCAGGCGGGATGCTGCTCGATCCCGCCCTTGGAGGCGACGACGACGAAGTTCTCGCCGTCGCGCTCGCAGATCAGCGGGTGGGTGCGGCGCTTGCCGCTGCGGCGGCCGACCGAGTCAACCAGGGCGATCGGCGCCCCCTGGTAGCTGCCCCCCACCCGGCCGCGGGTGAGGCGATAGAGCAGGGCGTGTCCGCTGGTGCCCACCTCCCAGAAGCGCCAGAAGGGGGATTCGGCCTGCGGGGCGGGAGGCACGCGTGCCACGGCGCGGGAGTCTATGTCGCGGACGCCTAGGGCCCGGGCGTACGCTCGGTCGCGGCCTCGGCGGTGGCCTCCTCGGCCTCGCGGATCGCGGCGCCCTCCAGCGCGTTGGAGAGCGCCCGCACGTAGGCCCGCGCGGAGGCCTCGAGGATGTCGGTGGCGACGCCCTGACCGCTGGCCAGACGCTGGTTGGCGCGCAGCACCACGGTGACCTCGCCCAGCGCGTCGGTCCCCTCGGTGACGGCCTCCACCTGGTAGCGGCGCAGTTCCGCGTCGCTGCGCACCGCCTTGCGGATCGCCCCGAAGATCGCGTCGACGGGGCCGTCGCCGGAGGCCTGCGCCCGGGACTCATCACCGGAGGGGAGGGTGACCGCGACTGTGGCGCGAGGCTCGCGCCTGGAGCCGGCCTCGACCTCGAACCAGGCGAGGTTGTAGGACTCCGAGCTCTCCCGCATCTCGTCGGAGACGATCGCCTCCAAGTCGAGCGCGGTCACCTGCTTCTTCTTGTCGGCGATCTCCTTGAACCGCTGAAAGGCGTGGTTGAGCGCCCCGCCCTCAACCCGGAAGCCGAGCTGCTGCAGCGCGTCCTGGAGGGCGTGCCGGCCGGAGTGCTTGCCGAGCACGATGGAGTTCGACTCCAGGCCGACCTCGGTCGCGTCCATGATCTCGTAGGTGGAGCGCTCCTTCAGGACCCCGTCCTGATGGATGCCCGACTCGTGGGCGAACGCGTTGCGTCCCACCACCGCCTTGTTTGGCGGAACCGAGTAGCCGGTCAGCCGCGAGACCAGGCGGCTGGTGCGCGCGAGCTCGCGCGCGTCGACGCCGCTGTCGAGCCCGTGGGCGTCGCGGCGAGTCCGCAGCAGCATCACGATCTCCTCGAGCGAGCAGTTCCCGGCGCGCTCGCCGATGCCGTTGACCGCGCACTCCACCTGGCGGGCGCCGGCCAGCACGCCGGCGTAGGAGTTGGACACCGCCATGCCGAGGTCGTCGTGGCAGTGGACCGAGAGGCGCACCCCCTCGAGCCCGGGCACGAACTCGTAGAGCCGGCGGAAGTAGGCCGAGTACTCCTCAGGGGTGGTGTAGCCGACGGTGTCGGGGATGTTGATCACGGTGGCGCCCTCCGCTACCGCGATCGCGCAGACCTCCGCGGTGAACTCGACGTCGGCGCGGGTGGCGTCCATCGGCGAGAACTCGACGTCGTCGCACAGGCTGCGCGCCAGCGCCACCGCCGCCCTGGCCTGGCCCTTGACGTCCTCGCGGGTGGTCTGCAGCTGGTGGGTGATGTGGATGTCCGAGGTCGAGATGAAGGTGTGGATGCGAGGCCGCTCGGCCCCCTTGATCGCGTTCCAGGCGGCGTCGATGTCGGCCTTGTGGGTCCGGGCCAGCCCGCAGATCGTCGGGCCCTCCACCTGGCGGGCGATCGCCTCCACCGCCTCGAAGTCACCGGGGCTGGTGATCGGGAAGCCCGCCTCGATCACGTCGACGCCAAGGCGCGCCAGCTGCTGGGCGATCTCGACCTTCTCCTGGGTGTTGAGCGAGATACCCGGCGACTGCTCGCCGTCGCGCAGGGTGGTGTCGAAGATGTGGACCCGGTCCGGGCCTGGTACCGAGGGTGCTGAGTCGCTCATGAGCTTCTCCTTCTGCTGAGAGTTCCGATGACCTGTCCTTCGTTTCGCGGCTCCGCGCCGCCCAGCGATTACTCCCCCCGGAGGGGGAGCAGAAGGAGGAGCGCCGGGCTGTCGATCCTGGGCGTCATCGGATACGCCGGAGAGTAGCGCAGCCCGGCAGCCGGGCCGAGGCGCGGCGGTGTCGTCCCGCGCCGGGGCTAGGTTTGAGCGCGTGCGGGCCAGCGAGATCGAGGCGCGGGCGGTCGCCAAGGTGGTGCTGGTCGGTCTGCTCTGCGCCGCGGCGGCGGTGCTGCTGGCGATCGCCGTCCTGCACACGACGACCACGCTGCGCTGGGTGGCCACCGCGATCTTCCTCGCGCTGGCCTTCGATCCCGCCGTCCGGCTGATCCAGCGGGTGCGGATCGGTCGGCGGCACATCGCCAGGGTCGCCGCGGTGCTGGGGATACTGGCCGTCTTCCTGGTCGGGTTCTCCTTCCTGGTCCTGCACGTGATCCCGCCGACGATCTCCAACGTCGAGGGCCTGGCGAAGAAGGCGCCGACCTACGTGGCCGACTTCGAGGAGTGGGCCGAGGAGAACGAGCAGTTCCGAGAGCTCAACGCCAAGTACGACCTGACGGCAAAGCTCTCCGAGCAGACGGGATCGCTGCCCTCCCGGCTCGGCGACGCGGCGAGCCGGCTCGGCAATGCCACCGTCAGCGTGCTGGAGCACCTGCTCGCGGCGATCACCATTCTCACGCTGACCGCCTTCCTGCTGATCGAGGGCGGCGGGATGTTCCAGCGGGGGACCGGGCGGCTGGCCCCTCCCCAGCGCGACCGCGTGCGGCGGGTCGGCACGCGCATCGCCGAGGTTGTCCGCTCCTACGTCAGCGTCAACCTGCTGCTGGCGATCGCGGCGGGACTGTTCACCTGGGTCTTCCTCGAGATCGAGGGCTTCCACCTCGCTCTGGCGATGGCGCTGCTGGTGGCCTTCCTCGACCTGATCCCTCTGATCGGCCTCACCCTGGGGGGCCTGCTGGTCGCGGCGGCGCTGGCGATCGACGGGCGTCCCTACGACGCCGGGTTGTGGCTCGCGCTGTTCCTCGTCTACCAGCAGCTCCAGGACCGTGTGATCCAGCCGCTCATGTACCGGGGCGGGGCGCTCAAGGTCAATCCGGTGGTGGCGATCGTCGCGGTGCTGGTCGGGGCGAACCTGGCGGGCGTCCTGGGGGCATTGATCGCGATCCCCACCGCGGCCTCACTCGGCGTCCTGATCGACGAGTTCGTGCTCTCAGGCTCGCCCACCGCGCAGCCGCAGCGCGCCGAGTAGCTCGCCACCGCGACGCCAGAACGGCCTGCCCCGGGCGCCGGCGAAGCGTCGCCGGGAGCGCTCGAGCTTGCGGCGGCGGTAGAGGAGCCGCGCCCACACCGAATGGGGCTTGCCCAGCCGGAAGGCGCCCACGATGTGCACCGGAGGGAAGAGGAAGCCGAGCAGCGCCAGGCCGAACTTCTCCTTGGCGACGTTGACCAGCGCGAGGACCGCCCCGAGGGCGCCGGCGCCGCCGACGATTCCGAAGACCTCCGATTCGACGCTGCTCGCTGCGTCGACCCAGCCGCGGAACCCGACCAGCACGATCCCCGTGACCGCCAGGGCGACCACCACGGCGTCGATCGAGCGGCGCCCCTCCTTCTCCCAGTAGACGTCCTTGAGGTTGAGCCAGAGGGCGAACTCGTCGAGGGTCAGTCCCGCTCCGATCCCGAACATCACCGCCGAGATCTCCCGCCAGGGGGAATCGGGGGCGACCGCGATCCCGAGCCAACCGAAGATCAGCAGCAGCAGGATGCCCCAGACCAGGTGATGGATGTGGGTGCCCCCCACCTGGACGTTGCCCGGCCACCAGCTCACCTGGGCGCGGATCATGTGGGCGCTGGCCCGAATGAAGCTCCAGGAGACCAGGAAGGCGGCGAAGAACAGGAACTGTGCCTCGCGTCCGGTCTCGACGATCCCCTCGCGATAGAGATCGGCCACGCTGGCGAGCGCCGGCTCCACCGCGCCCCGCTAGGGAATCGCCTCGGCGAGTCCCACCGGCCGCCCCGCCGTCACGGGACGAGGACCACCTTGCCTATGTTGCGCCGCTCGGCGATGAAGCGGTGCGCGTCGCCGGCGCGTTCGAAGGGAAAGGCCTCGGCGACCACCGGCTCGACGGCGCCCGACTCGATCTCGCTCATCAGCGGCCCCATGATCCGGTCGATGTCATGCTCCTTGTCCCACCAGGAGAGCATGTTGAGGCCGAAGACCCCCTTGTTCTCCCCCATCATCTGCAGGCTCCGCCACCAGGGCAGGGTGGCGAATGGCATCCTGGCGAGGCTTCCGACCAGCTTGCGGATGCTGCGCCCGCCGTCGGTCGAGGCCTCCGAGAGGCCGTACATGATCAGCCGCCCGCCGGGTCGCAGCAGCCGGTAGTCCTTGCGGAAGCTGGTCGGCCCCTGGGCGTCGAAGGCGACGTCGATCCCGACCCCTTCGGTGATCCGCCTCACTTCGGCTTCGAAGTCCTGGGTCCGGTAGTCGATCGCATGGGTGACGCCGAGCTCCCGAATCGCATCGTGCTTCGAGGCCGAGGCGGTGCCGAAGATCTCCGCTCCGCGCATGCGCGCGATCTGCACCGCCGCGGTGCCGACGCCGCCGGCGGCTGCGTGGATCAGGGCGCGCTCCGACTCGCGCAGGCCTCCCATGATCACCAGCCCGCAGTAGGCGGTGACGTAGTTGACCGGGATCGCGGCGCCCTGCTCGAAGCTGAGGCGGTCGACCAGGGGAAGGACCTGCTCGGCGGGAACGGTGACCAGCTCCGCCTGGCCCCCGAAGCGGGTCCCGGCGACGACCCGGTCGCCGACCGAGAGCCCCTCCACGTCCTCCCCGAGCGACTCGACCTGGCCGGCGATCTCGTAGCCGAGCACGCAGGGCGGCTTCGGCGCGTCCGGATATAGGCCGACCCGAGCCATGGTGTCCGCGAAGTTGATCCCCGTGGCCTTGACCGCGATCCGCACCTCGCCCCGCCCGGGGTGGGGATCCGGGCGCTCCTGAACCTGCAGGACCTCCGGCCCCCCGTGCCCCGTCAGCACCACGGCTCTCATGGCGGCAGCCTAAAGGGAGACGGCGCGACCGAACGAGAACCCATCGAGCTCGAGGATCCGATCGATGGTGCTCTCGGGGACGGGGGCGTCGGTGGTCAGCGCCATCACCGCCTTGTCGCTGTCGGCCTCGGCACCGACGGCGGCCGAGACGATGTTGACGCCCTCCTCACCGAACACGGTTCCGACCCGCCCGATCATCCCGGGCTGATCAACGTAGCGGAAGATCGCCAGATGGTCGGCGAAGGGCAGGTAGAAGTCCTCGCCCCAGACGTGCGCGAGGTAGGGGATGTTGCGGGGGCCCACGCCGGTGCCGGCAACCTCGACCGCTTCGGCGCCCGCGCGCAGGCGGACCACCACCAGCTCGGTGAAGTCCGCGCTGGCCGCCTCGCGGGTCTCGGTCAGCTCGAGGCCCCGCTGCTCGGCGAGATGTGGAGCGTTGACCAGGTTGACCGGCTCCTCGGTGTGGCCGGCGAGGATACCCGCCAGCACCGCGATCCCCAGCAGCCGGGTGTCCTGCTCGGCGAGGCGGCCCCGGAACTCGACTTCCACCCTCTCCACGGTCCCCACGGCCAGCCCCTGTGCGAGGCGTCCCAGCTTCTGGCAGAGCGGAACGAAGGGGGCGAGGGCCTCCATCACCTCGGGTCGCACGGCGGCGATGTTGACCGCGGTGGTCACCACCCCGCCCGTCAGCGCCGCGGTCACCTGCTCGGCGGTCACCACCCCGGCGCGGTCCTGGGCCTCGGCGGTCGAGGCTCCGAGGTGCGGGGTGACGACGACATCGTCGCGCTCCAGGATCGGGTGGTCCCTGAACGGCTCCTCCGGGAACACGTCCAGGGCCGCACCGGCTACCCGGCCGGACTCCAGACCCTCCAGGAGCGCGTCCAGGTCGATCAGCTCGCCTCGGGCGCAGTTGATGATCCGCACGCCCTCGCGCATCCGCCCGATCGCCTGCGGGTTGATCATCCCGATGGTCTCCGGGGTCTTCGGCAGATGCAGGCTGATGAAGTCCGCGCGGCTCCAGATCTCCTCCAGGCCGTCGACCCCCTCGACGCCGAGCTCGCGGAAACGCTCGGCGGTGACGAACTTGTCGTAGCCGATCACGCGCATGTCGAAGCCCTGCGCGCGGTTCGCGACCAGCTGCCCGATTCGGCCAAGCCCGAGCACGGCCAGGGTCTTGCCATAGAGCTCGGCCCCGCCGAAGCGCGAGCGCTCCCAGGCCCCGGCGGTCAGCGAATGGTGCGCCTGGGGAACGTTGCGGCAGAGAGCGAGGATCAGGGCCATGGTGTGCTCCGCCGCCGCGATCGAGTTCGCCTCGGGGGCGTTGGCGACGATGATGCCCCGCTTGGTGGCCGCCTCGATGTCGACGTTGTCGACGCCTGTACCGGCGCGGCCGATCACCCGGAGGCGCTCGGCGCGCTCGATCAGCTCGGCGGTGAGCTTCGTGGCCGAGCGGATCAGGATGCCGTCGTAGTCGGCGATCCGCTCCGGCAGCTCGCCGTCCCCCCAGTCCAGGCCAAGCTCGACGTCGAAGCGCTCCCGCAGCAGCTGGACGCCTGCGTCGGCGATCTTCTCCTTGACCAGCACCCTCATCTGCTCACCTCGGCGACGTTGGCGATCACCCAGTCGATGCAGGCGGTGAGCGCCTCCACGTCGGGGGGGTCGACCGCCGGGAACATGCCGACCCGCAGCTGGTTGCGTCCGAGCTTGCGGTAGGGCTCGACGTCGACGATGTCGTTCTCCCGCAAGGTGGCGGCCAGCGCCGCGGCGTCCACAGCCTCGTCGAAGTCGATCGTGCCCACGACCAGCGAGCGCTTCGCCGGATCGGCGACGAACGGCGAGGCCAGTTCGGCACCCTCGGCCCACCCATAGAGGTGCTGGGAAGAGGCACGGCTGCGCCCGACCGCAAACTCAAGCCCGCCGCCGGTGAGCAGCCACTCGAGCTGGTCGGCGAGCAGGATCAGCGTCGCCAGCGCCGGTGTGTTGTAGGTCTGCTCCTTGCGTGAGTTCTCCAGCGCCGTCGCCAGCGAGAGGAAGGCCGGTTGCCAGCGGTCGCTCGCCCCGTCGAGTTGCTCGATTCGCTCGATCGCCGCGGGGCTGAGTACCGCGAGCCAGAGGCCTCCTTCCGAGCCGAGCGCCTTCTGGGGGGCGAGGTAGTAGGCGTCCGCCTCGGCGATCCGGACGGGCAGGCCGCCGGCGCCCGAGGTCGCATCGATCAGGATCAGGCTCTCGCCGGACCCCTCCGGCCGGGCGACCTCGACCATCACGCCCGTCGAGGTCTCGTTGTGCGCCCATGCGATCGCGTCGGCTCCCGGGTCGGCTGTCGGCGCGGGGGCGTCGCCCGGCTCGGCCTCGACCACGATCGGCTCGGCCAGGAAAGGTGCGGCTGCGGTCGCTCTGGCGAACTTGGCCGAGAACTCGCCGTAGCTCAGGTGCAGTGGGCGCTCGGTGATCAGCCAGGCGGCAGCGGCCTCCCAGAAGGCGGTGGTGCCGCCGTTGCCCAGGGCCACCTCGTAGCCCTCGGGCAGCCCGAACAGCTCGGCGACCCCGCTGCGCACCCGCCGGACCAGGTCGCGCACCGGCCCCTGGCGGTGAGAGGTGCCGATCAGCTCGCTCTGCCGAGCGAGGCTGGCGAGTGCCTCGGGTCGGACCTTCGACGGCCCACAACCGAAACGGCCGTCGGCCGGCTTCAGCTCGGGCGGTATCCGGGTGGCAGTGGTCATGGTCGGAGCAGTGTGAAGCCCCCGCGGCTGCAGGGGCGGCAAGAGTAGCTATCGCCGTGTAGGGTGCCAGCGCCCCCGGAGGGCTCCGGGGGACGGGCGCCGACCCCGACGCGCGACAGGATGGAGAAGACATGTACCCAGTGAGCTACGCCGCCGATTACGCAGCGGAGGGACGCAACCGCCTCACCACCTTCTTCCGCTACATCGTCGCGATCCCTTGGCAGATCGTGATGGGGCTCTACGGATTCGTTGCCAGCTTCGCGATCATGATCGCCTGGTTCGCGCTGCTGTTCACGGGGCGCTACCCCCAGGGTCTCTACAACTTCGTCGGCGGGTACTTGCGGATGGCGGCTCGGGTCAACGGATTCGCCTTCCTGCTCACGGACGAGTACCCGCCCTTCGGGGGCGAGGAAGCGCCTGACTACCCGATCCGGCTGGGAGTTCCGCCGCCGCTTGACCGCTACAGCCGCGCGAAGGTCTTCTTCCGCTACATCCTGGGCATCCCGGTGATGCTGCTCGGCGTCGTTCACATGCTGATCCTCATGGTCTGCACGCTGCTGAGCTGGTTCGCGATCGTGTTCAGCGGCAGGCACCCGCAGGGGCTGTTCGGCCCGA
>CAYZPZ010000057.1:0-10551 GCA_964480205.1 uncultured Conexibacteraceae bacterium | reverse complement strand
CGACCTCCAGGGACTGCAGCACCTGGGCCTCGACGAAGTGCCCGATCCGGGCCTTCGCCATCACCGGGATCGAGACCTCGGCCTCGATCTCCTTGATCTTCGCGACCGGTGACATGCGGGCGACGCCGCCCTCCTTGCGGATGTCGGAAGGAACACGCTCCAGGGCCATCACCGCGCAGGCGCCGGCGTCCTCGGCGATCCTCGCCTGCTCGGCGTCGGTGACGTCCATGATCACCCCGCCCTTGAGCATCTCGGCGAGGCCGGTCTTGACGCGGAATGTCGCTCGCTCGGCCATCGGGGCAATAGTAGAAGGCCCGTTTGCCTCGATGATCAGCGGGGACCCTTGAACTACAGATATGGGGTCGCTCCCCCCGGCCCCGAATCAGGTGCAGGTCCGGATCGCCCCCCGGGCCTGTCGCCGTTTCGGAAACCCGTTTACTTGAGCTTGAAGGCGCGGATCCGGTCGCGGTGAGCGGCCTCGTCGCGCGAGTACACGCCGTGCGCAAGCGCCTGGATCAGCCCCATCAGCGCCGCGTTGGAGCGGATGTAGGAGGGCCCGTTCGAGGAGTAGTAGAGCACCAGCTCCGAGTGCTCGGCGACGTCCGAGAGCGTGGCGTCGGTGATCGAGAGCGTCCGTGTGCGGCGGTGGCGCGCCAGCTTCAGGGCGCGCTGGATCAGGGGGTTGGCCCGCCCGGCGGTGAGGGCGACCAGCAGCGTGTCCTGGTCCATCCGCGAGAGCTTCTGGACGTTCTCCTGGTTCGGCGAGGCGACGATCTCCGCGCGGATGTCGAGCAGCCCGAGCAGATGACGCAGGTAGCTGGCGAAGAAGGCCATCTGATCGGTGCCCACGATCAGCACCCTCCTGGCCGTGGCGAGCGCGGAGACCGAGGCCTCCACCTGCTCGCGGGTCAGGCTGCGTGCCGTCTCCTCGATGTTGGCGTAATCGGCGCCCAGCGAGGCCTCGAACTCGGAGTGATCGAAGTTGAACAGGGCCGTGCCGCCGCCATTGCCGTTACCGGCGCCTTCGGCGACCTTGTGGCGATACTCCTCGATCGCCGCCTGCTGAAGCTCGGGATAGCCGTCGAAGCCGAGCGCCTGCGAGAAGCGCACGACCGTCGAGGAGGAGGTGTTTGCGCGGCGGGCCAGCTCCTCGGCGGTCTGGAAGGCGGCCTCGTCGAGGTGATCGACGATGTAACGGGCCACGTCCTTCTGCGAGCGCGAAAAGTCGTCGAAGCGCTCGGTGATGTAATCCGAGAGGCTCTTGCGAGCCGGTTGTGCCCTGGTCGCAGTCCGCGCCACGGCGGCTCATTTCGCGCCGGCGGCCGCTTTCCCTTCAAGCGAGTTGTCGGTGTGTGTGGTTGTATCGCCCGCGATGACGTTGGAAAGGCTGCTTCGCGACACCAACCGCAACATGATCGCCTTCGATCTGGCGCTCGGATCCGGGGCGCTTCTGGCGCCCTCAGCCACCCTCAAGGTCCTCGGCCATGAGCGCCCGTCGGCGGACGCCGAGCACCTGTTCCGGCGCTGCGGGCCGATCTGGCTGACCTTCGCGGCCGCGCACCTGATCGCCTACCGGCGCGGACGCCCTCGAGACTGGTGGGCGCTCGCTTGGCTGCGCGGCACCGAGCTGTTCACGGATCTGGTCTGGGCCCGTTCGGACGCGTTCTCGCGGCCCGGGGCGCGGGCGGGTATGTGGCTGGCGGGCCTGTCGAACCTGGCGATGGCGGCCGGCTTCGCCCACCTCGCCCGCCGCGGCGACACCGGCCGCTGACGGGCTCCTCAGCCCGGCTCGGCGCTGCAGACCTTGAACCCGACGGCCCGGGCGAGCTTCCTGCGCCGCGCGCCCTCGCGGACCACCTCGGTCTGTGCCGCCTCGTAGCCTCGCGCGTCACCGTCCTCGGCGGCGTCCCGGCCGTCGGTGAGCGTCTCCAGCGCCTCGCGCCTGGCCTCCAGGTAGCGCTCGTAGCGGTCGCTGAGCTGCTCGGGCGGACGCAGATCCTCCAGGCGCTCCAGATCGTCTTCGGCCACCTCGACCAGTTCCTCGGTCTGCTCCGCGGCGTCGCCGGCGCTATCGGGCGGCCGCTCCTGGATCTCGGCGAAGCGATCCGCTCCCTCGCGACAGATCTCATCGCCCCTGCTCACCAGCTCCTCGGCGCTGAGCGGGTCGCCCTCGCCGCAGCCGGCGGCGAGGGCGGCCGCGGAGGCGGCGAGCAGGGCAATCGTTGTAGGGGCCGGTCTGATCACGAGGGCTCGGGAAGGGACTCCCCGGCGAGGAATACCGCAAAGACGACGGTGACGGGACAAGGGAAGGTATTGGCCGACTGGCGCACTTGCTTCAATGGGGGTACCGGAGAAAGGAGGTGGTCCTAACTTGAACTCGATGCTTATCGGGACGCCGGAGGTGCAGGGCCCCTAGGCCCTGGCGCTCGGGAGGTTCAGTCCTCCCCCTGAAGTGTCCAGGGCCGCAGGCGCCGCGCGGGCGCCGGGCGGAATCCAACCCGGGCACCGTCGGGCGAGTGGAGATGGGTGCCGTCCCGCCCCATCGTCAATCCCAAGCCCGTTCACCGCGCTCAAGATGGTCGAAGAGGCCGCCCCTTGCCGGGCGGCCTCTTCGCGTCAGGGTCCGGCGGGGGCGGGGACCTGGGCGCGCACGATCGCCGAGCCGGCGTGTTCGTGAACGCGATGCGTCTCGGTGATCTCCACATCCTCGAAGCCGGCCGCTTCCAGCCCGCCGCGGAACTGGACCTCGGTCAGCGCGCCGGCGATGCAGCCCGTCCACCGCTCCATGTCGCGGCGGACCTTCTCCCCCATGCCCTCGTCCGCGATCACGTCGGTGACCGCGAACAGTCCGCCGGGCCGCAGCACACGCGCGGCCTCGCGGAAGACCGCGGGCTTGTCGGCGGAGAGGTTGATCTCGCAGTTGGAGATGATCACGTCGACCGCGTCGTCGGGGAGCGGCACCTCCTCGATCGTGCCCTTGAGGAACTCGACGTTGGCGACGCCGGCCTTGCGCTGGTTGGCGCGGGCCAGCTCCAGCATCTCGTCGGTCATGTCCAGGCCGTAGGCCGTGCCGCTCGGGCCCACCCGCCGGGCGGAGAGAAGGACGTCGATTCCGCCCCCCGAACCGAGATCGAGCACGACCTGGCCCTCCTCCAGCTCGGCAACCGCGGTCGGGTTGCCGCAGCCGAGGGAAGCGAGCCTGGCCGCGTCTGGAAGCTCCTCCCGGTCGGCCTCGCGGTAGAGGCCAGCGCCGAAGCCCCGGCCGGCCAGCTCGCCCGCGGCCGGGTCGCCACAGCCGCAGGAGCCGCCGCCCGCGCCGCAACAGCTTTCCCCTGCCCCCTCCTCGGCAGCCTTCGCAGCATCGGCGTAGCGCTCGCGCACCGTCTCGCGAATCTGCTCGGGGTCGCTCACTTGCCCAGCCATGCGCTCAGCTCCTCCAACGAGTCGGGGTTGACGTAGTAGTAGGCCCACAGCCCGCGCCGCTCCGAGCCGACGATTCCGGCGTCGCGCAGCACCTTCAGGTGATGCGAGACGGTGGGCTGCGCGAGGTCAAACAGGGGTACCAGCTCGCAGACGCAGACCTGACCGGCGTGCTTGCGCAGGACGTCGACCAGTTGCATTCGGATCGGGTCCCCCAGGGCCTTCGCGATCGCCGCTGTCCGCTCAGCCTGGTCGCGCTCCAGGTCGGGGTATGCGACCGGTTCGCAGCAGCGCTCGCCCGCGGGCCGCTTCTGCTTCGGGGCGAGCTCCAGATCCACAGGCATCTATATACGAATATCAATTCAATCGAGATCTGTCAATTAATTAGATTGAGCGGGATGGCCAACGTCCTCTTCGTCTGCCTTCACAACGCCGGCCGCTCGCAGATGAGCCGGGCCCTGTTCGAGCGCGCGGCCGGCAACCGCCACGAAGCGCGGTCGGCGGGAACCAGCCCTGAGGAGGCGGTGCATCCGGAGGTCGTCGAGGCGATGTCCGAGCTGGGCATCGATCTCAGCGCAAACCGCCCGCGCAAGCTGGCCGACGCCGACGCCGAGTGGGCCGACGTGGTGGTGACGATGGGCTGCGGCGACGAGTGCCCTTACATACCGGGCCGCCGCTACCTGGACTGGGAGCTCCCCGATCCGGCGGGGCAGCGGCTGGAGGAGGTGCGCGAGACCCGCGAGGAGATCAGGCGCAGGATCGAAGGCTTGCTCGCCGAGCTCGACGGCGCCTGAGCCCGGCGGCGGGGGCGCGGATCGGGCCCGCGCTCAGAGCACCAGTCCGAGCGCGAGGCTGACCACGATCGCGATCGGGGTGCCGATCAGGCTGAGGGCGGCGAAGAGGCGCTGGAAGACCCCGTGGTAGTTGACACTCTCGAAGAAGAAGATGCCGACCACGTGGGCCATGTTGATCAGCACCGCGGCGGTGGCGATCAGGATCCGGGCTGCGCTGAGACTGCCCAGCGTTCCGGCATCGCGATCGGCCGTAATCGCCGCGATCAGGACCAGCGCCAGAGTGCCCAGCACCGCGACTCCGATGCCTAACAGGTCCATCCGGCTCAGCGGCGGCCAGTTCCGCGAGGGCCGCAGCTCGTGGCTCCGCGAGTTGTAGGGGCTCACCTTGAAACCTCCATCGCTCACACCGATCTACCCGCAGCGGGGCCGCTCGAATCAGTCGGCGAGCCCGGTCAGTCGAGCCGCTCGGGGAGCCCGAATCGCTCGAAGGCCGCCGTCGTCGTGAGCGGATCGGCCGGCTGCTCGGGCAGCCGGGCGATCACCTCGCGATCGGGGTTCTCGGTGGAGCGGGTCAGAAAAGCGGTCACGTCAGCGATCCGGTCCCCGTCGAAGGTGAGCACGTTGAGCGCAAAACGCAGGTACGCGCCCTGGTCCTCGTCCCAGGCGTAGAAGGCGAGCGCTGGCTGGCCGTTGGCGCGGGTGGGCAGCGCCCTCCAGCGCCAGGTGCCCGAGAGCGGATAGCCGGCGAGGAAGGTCTCGATCCGGTCGCGGGGGCCGAACCAGGTGGCGAGCGGCGGCATCGCGAAGGTGGCCTCCTCGGTGAGCATCGAGACCACCGCCTCGACGTCGTTGCGCTCCCAGGCCGCGACGTAATCGTCGACGAGCCGGCGCAGCTCGTCGTCGCCGAGCGCGCGGAGGGTCCGCTGCTGGCTCTGCTCGGGGAGCTTCTGGTCAACCGACTTGCGCGCGCGCTGCAGCGCGCTGTTCACCGATGCGGTGGTGGTCTCCAGCAGCTCCGCCACCTCCTTGGCCGAGAAACCCAGCACCTCTCTGAGGATCAGCACCGCCCGCTGGTTGGCGGGTAGGTGCTGCAGCGCGACGATGAAGGCGAGCTCGACGGCCTCACGCTGCTCATAGCGCGCGTCGGGTCCCGCCAGCCCGTCCTCGACGCTGAGCCTCTGGTCCGGGTAGGGCTCTACCCAGACAGACTCCACCAGCGGCTCGCCGGGCCCGTCATGCGGATCGGCGGCGGGTCCATAGTCGACCGGCAGCACCCGCTTCGGGCGTCTGGCGATCGCGTCCAGGCAGGTGTTGGTGGCGATCTTGTAGAGCCAGGAGCGCAGTGAGCTGCGGCCCTCGAAGCGGCCCAATCCCCGCCACGCTCGCAGCAGCGCCTCCTGCAGCGCATCCTCGGCATCGTGAACCGACCCGAGCATCCGGTAGCAGTGGGCGTGCAACTCGCCGCGATGCGGCTCCACCAGTCTGGCGAAGGCGCTCTCGTCCCCGGCGCGGGCGGCCTCGAGGTGACCTTGCTCGGCAGTCGCTCCGGTCTGGGCGCTCACGCCGCCCAGACTAAGGGAGCGGGCGCGCTAGGGACTGACGACCGTGACCTGATAGAGCAGCCGCGCGCCCTTGTAGGCGCAGGCGTAGCGGCGCGAGCTCTTCACCTTGCCGTGCGGCTTACCGGCTTTGACGTTCGCGAAACCGCCCTGGACGGTGCAGCCGCCGCGCTTACGGGTCGGCTGGCGGCTCGCCTTCCACCGCGTCCGCGCGCCCTGCTTCACCGAGAAGGCGGGCGCCCAGGTCGGGATGGTCAGCGCCACCACCTCGCCCTTCTTCACCGGCAGGGGACGCTCCAGGAAGAAGGTGGTGGTGGTGCCGAAGTAGGGCCGCAGGCGCTGCACCGGGCTCTGGCGCTTCAGCTTGTACTTGACCTTGCCGCGGTCGGGCCCGCGCTTGACGCGGAAGCTCCGCAGCACGGCGATCTTCGCCTTCGAGCGCTTGAAGCGGCCGTTGAAGAACTTGATGTCTCGCCCCCTCGGCTTGCCGAGCTTCACGCTCCATGCGGTGATCCGCCCGTCGGCGGGCACCTTGTAGGGCTTGCCGCGCTGCCCGATCGTCGCCTGGAAGCCGGTGACGCGCGCCTCCACCAAGCAGTTGGCCGGGCAGCTCGGCTTGGCGCCCAGGTCACCGAGCACGGATACCGTCTTGGCGCGGGAGACCCCGCCGGTCAGCGCCGTTGCGGCGACCGTCGCCAGGGCGACGGCGATCGCTGCGGCGAGCTTCGACCTCGGTCGGCGTGAGCGCATGCCTCACCTAACAGGTCCCGCCCCGGCTCGGTTTCGGCGGTGTGGACGGCGATGTTCGCCAGCTGACAGGCCACCGCTACCTTCGGCAGGCATCGTGGTTTCGGCGCCAAACGACAGACCTAGCTGAACCGCCGGGCCGAGCGCCCGGCGGCCGGGGGACCCAAGTCCCTGGGGCGAATCGCAGGCATCACCGCCGGCGTAACGCGACTCTCTTGCGCGTGAGCCCGACAGCTAACCCCGGAAGCGCGAACGAGAGAGAGGTCAGCGAATGCGAAAGGCAAGACTGGTGCGCGCCTGCGCGGGCGCGTTGACCCTGCCGCTCCTTCTCGGAGCGGGCGGTGGCACAATCGGCGGCGGCGTCGGACCCGAGCAGGCTCGGGCCGCTGAGCCGTTCTACAAGGTGGGCTTCGGGGCGCGCGATCTGCGGATCGGCCACCGGGGTGCCGACGTCAAGACGCTGAACTGGGTGCTGCGCTCGCAGCGCCTCAGCACCCTCCATCACGGCACCTTCTACGGGCAGACCTATCACGCTGCCCGCGCCGTGCAGCGGACCGCCGGCCTTCAGCCCAACGGTGTGGTCGACAAGTGGACGCGCAAGGCGATCGCCCGCCGGATGCTGAACCAGCGGGCGACCTGGTACGGACCCGGGTTCTGGGGGAACCGGACCGCCTGCGGTCACAAGCTGAAGAAGCGCACAGTCGGCGTCGCGCACCGCAAGCTGCCCTGCGGGACCAAGGTGGTCTTCGCCCACCGGGGCCGGTGGGTGCGCGCCAAGGTGATCGACCGCGGCCCCTTCCGCAAGGGCGTTCGCTGGGACCTCACCCGCAAGCTCGCCAAGAAGCTCGGCGTGCTGAAGAAGGGCAAGCCGAAGCTGAAGGCGGGTGTCGCGCCATGAGGCTGTGTAACCCTGAAGCTCAGGTCCAGGCCCGGTCGGTGGCCCGCAAGGCGACTGCGCTCGTCGCTGCCGGCGCGCTGCTGGCCGGCCTCGGAGGCGGCCCCTCGCTGGCCTTCCCGGCCGAGGCCGAGGCCGGCAAGTGGGACAAGCGCGGTCCCCTCGGCAAGCGCAAGCTGAAGCCGGGGGCCTGGGGCAAGGACGTCCGCCACCTGCAGCGGGCGCTGACCCGGATGAAGCTGCGCACGAAGGTGACCGGCAAGTACAACAAGCAGACCTTCAGGCGCGTGAAAGAGCTCGAGCGGCGCCTCGAGCACAAGCGGGGCTGGCACGTCAACGGCCGGCTCACCAAGAAGGAGGGCAAGGTCGTCAAGAAGATGATCCGCCGGCAGATCGCGCGCAAGCGCGCCCGGGCCACGGTGGCGGCCGGCCCGTACCGATTCCCGGTTGGCGATCCGCACAACTTCGGCGGGCCCGGGGCGCGGTTCGGCGCCCCCCGCTCGGGGCACAGCCATCAGGGCCAGGACGTCTTCGCTCCCTGCGGCACGCAGGTCTACGCCGCGCAGGCGGGCAACATCAAGGTCAACGCCTACGAGGGCTCGGCCGGCTACTACCTGGTGATCGACGGCGCGGACGGCACCGACACCGTCTACATGCACCTGATCAACCGCCCCGGCGTCCCGCGGGGCACCTGGGTGCAGGCCGGCTGGCACATCGGCAACGTCGGCCAGAGCGGCAACGCGTCGGGCTGCCACCTGCACTTCGAGCACTGGACGGCGCCGGGCTGGTATGAGGGCGGCTCCCCGTACGACCCGCTGCCCGAGCTCCAGCACTGGGATTCGTACTCATGAGCGGCTAGTCATCGAGCCCGGGCGGGGTCGGGCCCGCCCGGGCCGATGAGCTCGCGGCGTCGCGGCCGTCTTAGGTGGTGATGAGCGCGGGGCGCAAGACGTGGTGAGCTAGGTTGCCGAGCCCCGTGCCCACCCCTCGCTCGATTCAGCGCACCTATCTGACGCTGATGCTGGGCAACACGCTGGCGGCGTCGCTGATCTGGGGCATCAACACGATCTTCCTGCTCGACGCCGGGCTCTCCAACCTGGAGGCGTTCGCGGCGAACGGGTTCTTCACCGGGGGGATGGTGCTGTTCGAGGTACCGACCGGGATCGTCGCCGACACGGTCGGGCGGCGAGCGTCGTACCTGGTCGGCACGCTCACCCTGACCGCCTCCACCCTCCTCTACGTGCTGCTCTGGCAGGTCGGCGCGCCCTTCTGGCAGTGGGCGGTGGTCTCACTGCTGATCGGGCTCGGCTTCACCTTCTTCTCCGGCGCGGTCGAGGCGTGGCTGGTCGACGCGCTCACCGCGACCGGCTTCACCGGCGAGCTGGAGACCGTCTTCGGGCGCGGTCAGATCGTCACTGGGGTGGGGATGCTGACCGGCTCGGTCGCCGGGGGCTTCATCGCCGAGCAGGCCAGCCTCGGCGTCCCCTTCGTCGCGCGCGCGGCGATCCTGGTGGTGATGTTCGCGATCGCGTTCAGGCTCATGCACGACGTCGGCTTCACCCCCGAGAAGGGCGGGCGACCGCTGGCCGAGATGCGGAAGATCGGCGCCGCCTCGATCGACTACGGCTGGCGAGTGCCCGCGGTGAAGGGACTGATGGTCGAGGCCCTGTTCACCGGCGGGGTCGGGATCTACGGCTTCTACGCCCTGCAGCCCTACCTGCTGGAGCTCTACGGCGACCCCACCGCCTACCTGGTCGCGGGCTTGGCCGCTGCGATCGTGGCCGCCTCGCAGATGCTGGGCGGCGTCGCGGCGCCCTGGATCCGGCGGATGTTCAAGCGCCGAACTTCAGCGCTGATCGCGATGGCCGCGGCCAGTGCGCTGACGCTCGCCCTGGTGGGCCTGATCCAGGAGTTCTGGGCCGTGATCGGGCTGGTCGTGGTCTGGGGGCTGCTGTTCGCGGCCACGATGCCGATCCGCCAGACCTACCTGAACGGACTGATCCCCTCCCGGCAGCGCGCCACGATCATCTCCTTCGACTCGATGATGTCCTCCAGCGGCGGCGTCTGGGCCCAGCCGATCCTCGGGCGGGCCGCCGACGTCTGGGGCTACCCATCCTCCTACGTGATCTCAGCGGGCATCTCGGCCCTCGCCCTCCCCGCCCTCGCCTTCTCGCGCCGGCAGAACGCCCCGGCCGACACCGTCGAGATCACCGAGGCCGAGCCGGCGCCGGAGCCCGCCTGACCCCGCGCCGCAGTCGTCCTTAGGGCCGGCTCTCCGCTCCGACCGTCATCCTCTCCGTGTCCAATCGGGGCAGGACCTTCTCAAGCCAGTTCGGGATCCACCAGTTGCGGCGGCCCAGCAGCTGCATCACGGCGGGGACCAGCACCATCCGCACCACGGTCGCGTCCAGGAAGATCGCCGAGGCGAGGCCGATCCCGAACAGCTTCAGGAACACGTCCTGGGCGGTGACGAAGGCGAGGAAGACGACCACCATGATCGCCGCGGCCGCGGTGATCACGCGCGCGGTCTTGGCGAGGCCGTCGGCGACCGCGCGCCGGGTGTCACCGTCCTTCAGGTACTCCTCGCGGATCCGCGAGATCAGGAAGACCTCGTAGTCCATCGACAGCCCGAACAGGATCGCGAACATCATCACCGGCATGAACGGGGCGATTGGAACCTCCTGGTCGATCCCGATCAGCTCGCCGACGGCGCCGCCCTTCGAGACCAGCGTCATCACCCCGTAGGCCGCGCAGACCGAGAGCAGGTTCATGATCGCCGCCTTGAGCGAGATCAGCGGCGAGTGGAAGGCCACCAGCAGGAGCAGGAAGGAGAGGCCGACCACGCCCGCGATGAAGATCGGCATGCGGTCCTTGACGTACTCGCTCTGATCCTCCAGGGCGGGCGTGACACCGCCGACGTAGGCGGTGATCCCGGTCCCGCCGAGCTCCTCGGGTATGACCTCGTCACGCAGCCGATAGACCAGATCCTCGGTGCGCGTGTCCTGGGGGGAGGTCTCGGGAATCACGGTCACGACCGCCGCATCCGGATTCCCCTCGCCGTTGAACGCCGGCGGCGGCACGAAGTTGACCGCGGGCTCGCCGCGAAGGCGCTCCGCGAATGCCTCCACCTCGCCCG